>JAURLQ010000125.1 GCA_030831125.1 Gammaproteobacteria bacterium | reverse complement strand
TGCCGCAACCGTTGGTCTTGTATTTGGCATCTATCCGGCACGACGTGCTTCCCTGCTTGATCCCATCCAGGCGCTACGAACCGAGTAACAGTCACGCACATGATTTCCGGCACTGCATACAAACCGGCTGCATTTATTCTGTTGTTGTGTTTCGTTTTGACAGGTGCCGTAATGTTGTACCTGCAGATATCACGCACACCCGAAGCAATCATTGAGCAACAGGCACAGGAATATGTGGTGCTTGCCCTTGCTATTGACCAGATTTTTCCTGGTGAGGTGGATGCCTGGTTCGGTCCTTCTGCATTGATGGAAGATGCGAAAGACAGGGAACTGACGCTTGAAGAAATCGTCACGCAGGCCCGCGAACTCGCCGAAACGGTTTCTTCTGTAACTGCCACAGAGACTGACTCTCGCCGTAACCAGCTGCTTGACCGTATCAATCAGCTGATTGCGGTAGCACAAAGCCTTTCTGCGGAAACACCCCAGCCTTTCGAAACCGAGCTGGCATCGTTATACGGACTTGCCTTGCCCGCAACTGCGACATCCGGCGACCTGCTTGACAAACTCGAAACGCTCTTGCCTGGTCGAGGTAATCTTGCTTTCAAGGTGGCCTCCTGGCAGAACAAGCTGATGATCCCGGCCGAAAAACGGCAGGCAGTATTTGAAGCTGCACTGGCAGAATGTCGTAAACGCACACTAAGTCACTGGGACCTCCCCACCGAAGAGAAGCTCGACATCGAATGGACTCGGGATGTACAGGCCGCGTGGCATGAATACAAAGGGGCTTACAGGAGTCTGCTTCGCATCAATGCGCT
Organism: Gammaproteobacteria bacterium; assembly: GCA_030831125.1. Lineage (GTDB taxonomy): Bacteria > Pseudomonadota > Gammaproteobacteria > Pseudomonadales > Pseudohongiellaceae > CAILUG01. The sequence continues at coordinate 20,656 of JAURLQ010000125.1, read as the reverse complement.
TACCGTAGCCTTTGTAAGCCAGTCTGTTGATCTTGCCTGCCACGAAGGTTATCCCGGACATCACTCACAGTTTGTGCTTATGGAAAGCAGCAGCACACTGCCAGTGGAAGCGACTGTGGTATTGCTGCGATCTCCGGGCTCTGTCTTGCGGGAAGGTGCAGCCAGCCATGCAGCGGCACTGGTCTTTACAGCGGAAGAACGACTGGATTTCGAGCGGAATGTGCTTTATCCCCTGGCCGGCTTGCCCGACCAGGAAGCCGCGACTGCACTACAGATTCATCAACTGGTAAATGACCTTTCATCAGCAGCAGCGCCCATCATCCGTGACTATCGCAACGGCATCACAGACTTCAATGCCACTACTTTCCAGCTGGAACGTGAAGCCATGATAAGCAGTCCGGTGCCGTTGCTGGAATTCATCGACAAATATGGCGCCTATGCCATGGGATATGTACTTGTAAGGGATCTGGTGTCTGAATATCTGACAGGCATACCGGATGACAAGTGGACCGCAATGCGGGAACTGCTTGTAACAAGTCCTGATCTTGCTCTGGAGAGAATCAGGTAATTGCACACAACAGTGTTGTACAGCTGGCTGATCTGCACTGATTACGGCACTGCACAACTGTAGCTTGCAGCATCATCCGGATTACCCTGTCCATCCCATGTGGCCACTGCAGGATACGGACACAGGGGCCGCGTCATATCAACACGCCCCTCCCGGATTCTGGCTGCAGTAATGATGCCCGGTGCTACACCCTCTTCTACCCAGGCTTCCATGGCACCAAGAAAGTCAGCCTGGTCCGGACCAATGCCACCCGAGCAATGGCCCATACCGGGCATCATGTACAAGCGCATCCAGTCTTCCTGGCTGCCTCCCAGTGTTTCCTGCACACCGCTGTAGTAATTGATGCTGTTCAGGGGTGAAGGCCCCGGATCGTTCCAGCCATGGTAGACAAGCAACTTGCCTCCCCTTGCCTTGAATTCGCTCAGGTCGGTTTCAACAGCTTCGATGTATCCGGCTTTTTCCCTGGCCAGTGACAGATCTCGTTCAATCTCGAATTCACGCCAGTCCCAGTCGGTATCTTCATAAACGAGATAGCGTGTTGCATCAACTTGCAGGGAAGGTGGCACGCTATCAGCTGAAGGCACTCGCCAGCCCATTTCAAATCCCCGCGCATGCCCCGGATAGAGTTGATCACCGGTTGCAGAAAAAGTGCCATTGTAGGCATGCAGCACTGCTTCTGTTTCAGCAGGTGTCAGGCAGGATTCATTGTCACCATCGGTACAGGCAAGTGTTTGCGGATTGAAGCCACAGGACAGTGGATTGTTGAGAAAGCCGTCGTTGACACCATCATTGGTTTCGCAGGCATCAAGGACAGACTGATGCACCATGTTCACCTTGGCAGGTGACAAGGCCATTTCACGATTTTCTATCAAGCGTTTCATGCTGTTGAATTGGGAAGCATTGAGAGCCAGCATATTGTTCACAGGAGCACCGATCACGATGGCATCAAAATCACCGGGAAATCTTTGCGCAGACATCAGGCCCTGCCGTCCACCAGTGGAACATCCCTGATAGTAGGAAAGTCGCGCAGCTTGTTCGTAAAAACGTTCCACGAGGGTTTTTGAATGTCTGGCCATTTCATGCATGGCCCGCCAGGCAAAATCCACAACCTTCTCAGGATGCCCTGCCGCGAATGAACCATCACTGCCTTTGTGGCCAGTGTCATTGGATGCCACTGCATATCCCGATTGCAGTCCGATTGCCATTGCAGAAAAGCTTATGGACCCAGCCCACCCCCCATTGCCTACTGCCAGAAACTTTCCGTTCCAGTCCTGTGGCAGCCACAGCTCCATTTCAATGTGAGAGTCGGCAGATGGCGCCAGAACCGCTGCAATCCTGCAATGGGCAGGCAGTATCTGCCGGGGTCCGAAATTACTCTCCAGTTCACCTGCAGATCTGGATTCAGCAGCCGTGATGGCAAGGCCTTCCAGTGAGACACTTGCCAGATCCATACAGGTCATGGCATTACCGGCGCCCGGAAGAAACCAACCTGAAAATGTAAACAGAAGTGCAGTCAGCAGTCGGTATATTTTGGTTGGATTCATGATTCCCCCTTGATGGACATACCTGCAGTTTCATTCAACTCTGGCAAAAGGCCACGCGCCAGAAACATGCACTTCAGATACTGAACGGATATTTCCCTGCGCATCGCTGTTGAAAATCCAGCCAAGCCCGAAAGTGCTATCGAAGGCATTTTGTGACTGCGGTATCAGGACTGAAGTTGCTGAATCGGTATTGCCACCCGTATCCGAATACCGTGGCGATCTTGTGAGATACAGGTGGCCATCATCCAGAAACACCTCTGCGGTTATCATGTTTCCCAGCCAGACTCCCTGATAGGTCCCGACATAGGTTTGCAGGACTTCCAGAGGGACTTCCACCACCTTGTCTTCTGCCTGATCTATCTCGCCACTGTAATGTCGCTGCCCGGTTGCAGACTCATTACAGACAACTTCCATCAGATCTGTATCGATTCTCAAGGCCAGTTCGGCAGTAACCTGCACCGGCTGTTTGAGGGTGCCGGGATCTGTGTAGCCAATCTCAAGAGTCATGTGCCCGTAGCTGTCTCGCGTGTAACGTTCGGTGATCTGCAACTGATCAGTATGGGGCAGGCCTTCGCGCGTCAGCCAGGTCCTGTCGTTGAATCCATTGCTTTGCACTACCAGTGTATCGCCTTCCCACCGCGCAACTGAATACCCGAGCCAGTTGGGAATCAGCGGTGGATCAGAAAGTTCACGACCATCCATGTATATCTGCCGATAGGTCAGGTCAGGATTGAGCACGGCAATGAAATCAGGTGTTTGCACAATACGCCGGGTACCGCCAACAGAGCCGCCTGCTATGTAAGCAGAAGGTCCATCCGGCAGGCAATTGAAGCGCGGATCGTTCACATAGAAGGTACGCTCCTGCTCGGCCATCACTTCTAGCGCCCAGGGTTGATAGTTTTCCAGATCGAACAGTGACCCGGATGCTGCAGTGGGCACCCAGATGCCGGACAGCAAGGGCTTTCCATCCTCAGCCATTGGCGCAGGCGCATCAACATCCAGCCTGCCGTTTTCCATGCGGGGGGCATCCGGCGTGCGCCATTCAAACCACTGGGCGTAAAGCGTTGAGCTTGCAGTGAGCAGGCATAGGCACTTCAGTAATGGTTTCAGCATGGCCCCTCTTCGCATTCTGTAATTGTGTCCTTATTGGTAGTGTAGTGTGTATCCTATAGTATCAACTAATCAATGGGGCATTCAGACCCCGGGAGCACAGGGGCCAAGCGCATGATCCGAACTTTCGTCCTGTCACTTTCAGCCATGCTGTTTTCAGGCACTTGCTGCGCACATCATTCGTTTTCAGCAGAGTTTGATATTGGCCGACCAGTAGAAATTACCGGTGCTGTTATCAATGTTGAATGGACCAACCCGCATGCATGGATACATCTGGCGGTGCAGGACGACAGCGGTGCAACTACTGAATGGGCGGTTGAAATGCTGGGTGTGATTACCCTGGTGCGCAGTGGCATGAGCCCACAAACGGTAAAGCCGGGCGATGTGCTTACCATTACTGGTTTTGGTGCGCGTAATGGCACCAATACAGCCAATGCCTCTTCAGTAACCCGTACCGGAACCGGCGAAAGCCTATGGGCCAGTGCCGGTGATAATCAGTAATTGATTTTGCAGTTATCAGCCTGCAAATATCCTCACTTACTCCGGGACTACACAAGTGTAGTTGGCCGCATCGTCTGAAGAACCCTGCCCTGTCCACTGTGCTTTGGCCGGATGGGGACAAAGCGGCCGGGACTGTGTGGATCCGTTATCCAGCTGCTTGACCGCCAGAATGGATTCCGGAACTTCCCCTGCTTCAACCCAGTTTACAAGTGCCTCAAACCAGTTCTGCGGCTGTGGACCATCCCCACCGGCACAATGGCCTACTCCTGGCGCCATGAACAGTCGCGCAAAATCCCGGGTCTGGTCATAGTTGCCCCCGCTCATGGTCTCGTTGACGCGATTGTAATAATCAATGCTTCCTTCGGGCATGATCAGTGGATCGGACCAACCGTGGTACATCAGCAGCTTTCCGCCACCGGCACGAAATGCCGAAAGATCCGGGTTGTCTGATGCCATCATCGGGCCGACCTTCTCGACTGTGTCAGAAAAGAACTGTGGGTAGTTGCTGTAATTGAGCGTCTGCCAGTCCCAGGCCGGATCGAAATACACCCAGTATTTTGGTTGTTCTGTACCAATGAAAAACGGGTTCACGCCACCAAGTGGGGTGAGCGGTGTACCGTAAGCCTGTCCATACCAAAGACGGATGTTCTGCCCTGACAGATCACGATTCGCTGTTTCCGGCACGGTACAGTCCACACTGCCATCAACACAGGCAACCGGTCCCTGCCACATTAGATCAATGGCAGATGCCTCAGCTGGCGTCAGGCAGGCTGCGTTGCCGGCAGTACAGTCACTTGAAGTGAGGTCCGCATCTGCTGCTGCACTGTATGCACACATCAGGGGGTCATTGATTACACCATCCTCGACACCATCGATAGTATCGCAGGCCGCAATCGCCTTGCTGGTAGCCAGTTGCTGTTTCGCTGCTAGCACATCGCGGTCACCACCACCAATGGGGCCACCGTTTTCCTGCAACATAACCAGGGGATGCCACAAATGCGTAGCCTGGAAGCGGTCCCAGTGAATGGCCGGCGCGCCAGCCAGTACACCGTCGTAGTCATCAGGATAATCCTGCGCCATACGCAGGCCCTGTCTGCCACCGGTGGAACAGCCGTTCCAGTAGGAATAAACCGGTTGCTGACCATAGAAAGCCTCAACCAGCTGTTTGCCAAGTACGGCCATCAGATGTTCAGAGCGATACGCGAAATCCTGCTGCAATCCGACATTGGGCACCCCCGGCTCCAGCATGCCGAAACTGCCTCCTTCCCTTGCCGTGTGACCGGTATCGGTAGTTGCAGCTGCATAACCACCATTCAGCGCAGGGGTCGGGACATTCACAGAACCTGCATATCCACCTCCCCCCATCGACTGCCATCGACCGTTCCACTGCCCTTCCATTGGCAGGCCAACCCAGATATTGATGGCCTCGGGAATCCGGATCTTGACCAGACAAAAGGGAACTGTACCGGTGCTTTCCTCCGTTACTTCCACGATAGTTGCAGGAGACCCCTCTGCATCAAGCACAACTGTACCGATACCCGACTCGTTACAGGGCAAGACTGGAGTTTGGGCCTTTACAGGGTTGATACCGGCAAGTGAACAAAACACAAGCGCCACGCTGAACAGCCTTGCAGGTTTACCTTCTATTGCTGCCCTCGCATGCATGACACTGCTCCTGCTTGAACTTGCCGATCAGTCTTCGTGAATCTCTGCTTCCTCGGGCTGCGGTGCAGGTTGTGGTGCTGGCGCTGGTGCCTGGGCAATTTTCGCCGCATTGGCCAGACTCACCACGTAGGCCCTGATTGATTCGGCCTCATCTGCTGTAAGCGAATCCCTGAATGACACCATGCCATTGTTCTGCAGCACTCCGTCTATCACGATGGCACTGAACAGTGCTGGCGCGTTCAGCGCCGCTGCGTACTTGAGGTCCGGGAACAGGCTGCTCACCCGACCATTGTTGCCGTGACAGCTGGCACAATGATCGTTGTAGTGTTGTTCACCTTCTGCCAGCACTGCAGCTGTGCCGAAATTGGCAGGCGGATTCAGCTGTGGTGGGGTATAGCTGATCGGTTCCGGTAACACTGCTGTGCCACCCAGTTTGTAGACCAGCAATCTTGCATGGTTGGGTGCCCAGTAACCACCCCTGCCGTTCTGACCTGCAACCACGGCAATGTACTGTTCACCATCAATTTCATAACTGGCTGCACCACCCACAATCCCGGAGATTGTTTCCGTACTCCATACTGCATCTCCGTTATCAGCCCGGAAGGCATGGAAGGTAGAACCGGATGCCTGAAAGACAAGATTTCCTGCCGTGGCAAGGACTCCTGCCCGTGAACTGCCCTGACGCTGCTGCCAAACCGATTCGCGCTTGACAGGATCCCAGGCCAGCAGATAAGAGCCAGCGCCTTCCAGTTCCGGTGCTGGCATTTGCGGCCGCTTGCCAACATTGATGGACAGCAGCTGATTGCCCATAGTGGCGCCGGCTTCTGCTACCAGCGGAAAGCTGCCGTAGTTGGTCGGGATATACATCAGACCGGTTTCAGGGCTGAAGGCCATGGGATGCCAGCTGTGTGCACCACCGGCTGAAGGCACCACATGAAATCCTCGATCACCGAAGGCGCCGTAATTGGCGTCCGGATTGATGATGGGACGGAAATTATCATCAAAGCCCAGCATCCAGTTGGCTGAAGGGACATACAGGTCGGCAGATATCACCTCACCAGTGGCTACTTCGATCATGTAGAACACCCCGTTTTTGGGTGCCTGCATGACCACATGCTTCATTTCACCATCAATCATCAGATCAGCAGTGACCAGCTGCTGGGTATTGTCAAAATCCCAGCTGTCTTCAGGGGTTGCCTGATAATGCCACTGGTATTCGCCGGTTTCGGCATCCACTGCAACTATGGAAGCAGTGAAAAGATTGTCTCCGCCCCCCGGAGACCGGATTTCGGCAGGCCAGGGTGCTCCGTTGCCGGTACCCATGATCACAAAATTTGTTTCGGGATCGTAGAGAATGCCGTCCCATGGGGTACCACCACCACCGGTTTCCCACCAGTTACCGTTCCAGGTCGTTGCTGCAAATTCCAATTCAGGCTGCTCAAAGCCCAGCTCGGGATTGCCAGGCACTGACCACCAGCGCCAGAGCTCATCCCCGTTGTTGGCATCATAGGCCGCCAGATAGCCACGCTGATGGAACTCAGATCCGGCCTCGCCAATGAATATCCTGCCGTTCGCGATACGCGGCGCCCCGGTAATGGAAAGTTGTTTGGAGCGATCCGTTGCCTGTACTTCCCAGACTTTTTCGCCGGTTTCCTGGCTCACAGCAACCAGACGACCATCAAGCGTGCCCCAGATCACCATGTCGTCCCAAAGGGCAACACCGCGATTGACGATGCCACAGCACAGATTCACCGCCCATTCACCGGGCACCATGGGGTCATATTTCCAGAGTTGCTCGCCGCTCCTTGCATCAAAGGCATAGACCTTGCTCCAGGGGGCGGTAACAAAAATCCGGCCGTCTGCCACAACAGGCGTTGTTTCGTAGTTACCGCCACGCTCGGCAAGATCAGCAAACCACGCCAGATTCAACTGGTCGATATTGTCCGGGTTGATCTCATCCAGTGGGCTGAAGCGCTGCTCCGAGTAATCGCGACCATAGGCCAGCCACTGTCCGGCGTCTTCGGATGTCATTGAAGCTGATATGCGCGCGGTATCAACCTGTGCGACTGCAGTATTGACCACCATGCCCAACAGGATCACTTGCAGTGCCAATTCCAGTTTCAATTTGTGGCGGTGCACAATGCCTTTCATTTTTGTCTCCCGGATTACCATAGAATTTATACAAAGATATTACAGACTGGCACCAGGCAACAAACGCAAATACAAATCTGTCCTTGTGGCCTCGTACGGGCAGCTTGCCTGAAAGATGCGCCAAACCAAAAAAACGGGGCCGAAGCCCCGTTTTCATTTCCCCGTTTTTCAGAAGTTCATATTGAGAGTGAGCTGGTAACGACGACCGAATTCATCGTAACCGGTGCCGGAGTTGGTGCTGCCATACCGTCGGTAACCCTGATACGAGTAACGGTTACAGATATTTCTTCAGGTTCCGGGTCTTGCGCTGAGCCATACGGTGCCATCTGAAAGATGGTGGCAATGCCCGGAGCGATTGGCGGTAATAATTCCCTTGCACTCAAGCCCGTCACACCCTGCAACCGTGCAAACAGGATTTGTCGGCAGCCTCTGCAGGAAATCGGCAATTCAACAAAGCTCTTTCTGCAGCATCTGTCATTGCAGCCTTGTCGAACTCATGACTTTGCCCCGTATGTCCGGTGTGTATGAGATGAAATTCACCGAAATACCAGCTTTTGCGCCACGTTCAACAGTACTTGTCTGGACTCCTGCAGAACAGGCGGTTAATCTTTTGGAATCCAAAAGCAATAGGCTGGTCAACAGCCAGGCAAGAGGGGGTCCAAGCAGATGCATACCATCAGGCGTGCTTCGCCTTTATTAATCTTTTTGTTGGTTCTCACCGGGATCACCAGTGCCCAGACCAGACCACCGTTACAGGTTGTGCCTCCCGACCGGGAATTTGCCACATCCGACGAGCATTACGCTTATCTGCTGGAAAAGGCCAACGGTGGCACTACCCATACCTGGGAAACCATTCCCCGCTGGGATGGCCTGTGGAATACCGCAGGCAACAATCACATGGATCTGTTCATTGACGGCAGTTTGCGTGGCGGCACAGTAAAGGAAGGTGTCCTGACACCAGCCTATGAAGCTGCCTACAAGGAACGCTGGCGTCAGCAGATGGAAGACGGGGAAGTGGGTTACGACAGGCTGACCCACTGCGAACCTGCCGGGTTGCCGCGCTGGCTGCTGGAGCCATACAACCACGAATTCATCAACATGCCCCATCAGTCGTATCTGATCAACGACTTTGCCAATTCCATTCGCCGTGTATATATCGGCAAGGAACACACCAACCTGCCGGAAATGATAGGCACCCATTCCTGGTACGGCGACACCGTAGGTTTCTGGGACAACAACAAACTCATCATGCACACCAAGTATCTGTTCCCTGCAGACTTTACCCGCTGGTCACCAATGACCAGCAACCAGTTCGAGCTGGTGGAAACCTGGGAACTGAAAAACGAAGGTACAGAAGACGCCTGGCTTGACGTACAAGTGACCATGTATGACCGCCATGCCTTCGTAAATCCTCTGAATGCGGTATATACCTTCCGCCCCTCTCCGGAGCTCGAGGAAATCGGCTATCGCGTGCAGCACTGGGAATGTGAACAGAGCAGCAATTCCTACCTGGATGCCAATGGCAAAACCAACTTCTATCTGCCGGGTGACGAAGGCTACAAGGATGCGCGGGGTACTACGCTGTTTCCCGAGCTGCGGGGGCAAACCCGCGACCCGTTCTCAGAAGTCGAATAAGGGGAAGTCATGAACAAGTACAGCAATATGAAATCCGCCATTTTTATCCTCGCTGCAGTCGCAATGTGCCAGAAAGCTGTTGCCCATCACTCCTTCAGCATGTTCGACAAGGATACCGAGATGGTTATTACCGGCACGGTTGACCAATGGGCTTTCAACAATCCCCACGCCTGGCTGTATGTGGATGTTACGGACGACAGCGGTGAAACCGTGCAATGGGGTTTTGAAGGGGCCGCACCACCATCTCTCATTCGCAGGGGTATTACGGGGCGCACGTTCAAGGCGGGCGATACTATTACCGTGATGTTCTGCCCACTGGCAGACGGACGCCCGGGCGGCGCAATGGCATGGGCCAAACTTGCGGACGGTTCCTATGTGTCGCCCAATGACGGCGGATGCCGGGGCGGAGCAGACAGTATCAGCAAGTGGGAGCAGTGGCTTGAGCAGGGCATCACTTCAAGTCGCGATGCCGCGAGCCAATAAGACAGGTTTCAGATTTTTTCTATCAACAAGGTCAACTCACCTACCCTGAAACCGAATTTGGTCAGGGTGGTGCGGTTGAGCAGATGGTTTTCATCTACCAGATAAAGCCAGTCGTCCAGACTCACTACAATGGTGTCATCGCTGTAGGGCACTTCCAGGGCATAGGCCCACTGGAATACTGATCCTCTCGCACTGCCGGAGGCAACACCCACGACATCGCCCGCAGTACCAGTGTAATGGCCATTACCATCATGCTGCAGTTGCCATGTGCGGAACTGGATCTCACCGTCATCAAATACAAACCTCTCCTCCAGCACACCTGTGTCACCATTCCACGTACCCTGCAAATCAGCTGTGAAGCGTCTGGTCATTTTGCCGGAGCGATTCTGCAACATCCCATAGGCCCGCAGCTCACCACTGAGAAATTCCCGTAAATCCAGCGCAGGCTGGGTATCGCTGTAATCCTCTACCCGGTTAACACTGCAGGCTGCTATCAAAAACAGTAAAGCAATTGCGATCAGTTGTTTCATTGTGTCCCCAGCAGTGCGCTTCTCAATTGTGGTCTGGTGGTATTTTCAGCCAGCCAGATTCCGGTGAATGCCGTCAGCAGTTCATTGTCTTCAATAGTGCCAACCACATTGCCATTGTGTTTCAGCAAGGCCAGTTTGCTGTGATCAACCACAAGCTCGAGAGTATCACCTGCCTGAACATCGGGCAGAATGGCACCGAGGCTTTCCTGCCAGTGCGGTTTTACTGCAATCTGCTGCTTCTGCCATTGCCTCAGTGTTTCTGAAAGCAGGGCATCAGCTGAGATCTTGCGGTGGTATTCCAGTTTGAACGAGAAATTTCCACGCGGAGGATAGACATCGGAAGCGGATGCGCCGTAAAGCCAGGCATCATAGATAGGCATGAACAGAAAACTCAGCGAACCTTGCCCCAGCAAAGATTGTTCAGCTTCAGCCCTTAACGTAAACAGGGCAAGTATTACCACACACAGCTGCTGCCCGATTGCGCTCTGCAACCTCATATCCTGCCTGAGCATTCTCAGCGCCAGCGGTAGAAAAGCAGCCCAGCCAATAGAGAGAATCAGCAGCGAACGATACACAGGCAAGCCGAAACCCACTGCTCCCAGCTTGTTGGCCGCCACATAGGCAATCGGCCCCAGGCATGCGCCAATGACTACCTGTCCCCAGACTGGCAAGCGGGCAAGAAAACCCAGGCCATGTGTAAGAGCCAGAACAAATGAAAACCACAGCATACCCAGCCAGTACAGTGTGCTTGCGTTGTTGAGGGAGATGACACCATAAAGCACTGCCACCTGTTCAAGGAGGAACCCGGCCAGCGCAAGAGGTAAAACCCCTGTCAGAATGCGTTTTTGTTGCGGATTGATCAGGACACTGCACAGCTGCAGGAGAACTGCGGCAAACAGGGCCTGGTTCTGCCAAATCACCAGCAATACCCAGGAAGCCTTGAACAAAAGGACACTGACCAGAGTCCTGTGCTGGACAGACAATATGGCACTTATGTTTGGTGGGCGAAAATCCATGTTTGTCAGTACGCATCACAAAGCACTGTGGATCAGCCACAGGTTGCAGGAAACAACCATGAAACATGACCAGGACGGCAGATTTCCTGATGATTCAACCCGTCAGGATGGGCTGCAGGTGTAGCAACCGGGCGACTGGTTGCATGACTAATTGCTGGACGCCCTGCAAGAAGACAATTATTCTGCCTGTACCTTGTTTATGTTTTCCCTTGTCGCAAGTGAAAATCATGACAACTTCACGCAACAATCCATGCCTGTTTGTACTGCTCACAGTGCTGTCAGCACCATTGTGTGCAGCGACTGACTCCGCGCCTGCAAATGATTCCACACGCGACACCGCCCTGATTCTGGCTGATCAACAGAAAATGGAAGCCCTGATCAACGAGATAGAAACCCGGGACGGCCCCTTCGCCGAAGCATTGGGCGAAATTTATCTGGGACTTGGCAACAACCTTGTTGAACAGGCGGAATACGACAAGGCAATGACGGTATTTGATACCGCGTTGCAACACGTCCGTATCAGGGATGGTCTGCACAATCCCCGGCAACTGCCAATTCTTGAACAGCTCATAGATACCAGTCTGCAACTGCAGCAATGGGAAACTACAGACACTTATGTCCATCTGTTCTGGCGGGTTGCCAGGCAGCACTATCCACCTGGCGCACCTGAGCGCTTACTGGCACTGCAGCAGCTTTCACTGTGGCAGGAGCAGGCTGCCGCCACAGGACGACTGCCCGGCAGTATTGCCGCATTGCGCGATACCGCAGCTGTTTATGAAGTTGAAATACGTACATTGACAGACTCTTCCGGGGCCACACTTGCCAACCGGCAGCTTGCACGGCTCAAGCTAGATTATGCTGCCGTCCAGTTCGCGCTGGCTGATCTGACCAGCAACAGGCCCTTGTCGGATTTTGATGGCGGATCGCGCCCCACGACAAAGCAGCAGGTTTGCCAGTATGTACCTTTGCCAAATGGCGGTTCTCGCCGGGTCTGTGATTATGTGGATGTGCCCAACGTTGATTTTTATCTGGGCCAGACTGCGCGGCGGGATATGGAAATAAAAGGGTACCTCGGTAACATGCAACGCGCCATCAAGTCTTCCTACGAGTTATTGCAAGTCTATGCCGACGCCTTTACTGCTGAGGATATTGCCCTGTTGTCACGCATTCAGAAACTGACTGGAGATTACAATGATTTCAGTGAGAGCTTCAGGGATTGACGACATTATTGTCCGGTCATGACCAGCTGCTGAAAGGAATCACAGGAAAAGGACAAGCTGCACAAAATTCTCTTCGAATCAGGACAATACTCTGACACCATGTCACTACAAATTCATTTGTGGACCCTGCGCCAGTATGAAGACACTGCTTTGCTTTACCCTGCTGCTCTGCAATAGCGCCCTGCACGCCGCCGTGCTACCACAGCACGAACCCTTTTCGCTCCTGATTGTTGCTGATGAGGTAAACCCGCACCGGCTTTCCGATGCAGACCTTACACAACCCCGTGATTTGTTGCCGGCACTCTCAGCCGAAGACAGTGGACTGAATCTGGCAAACATCATCACCGTTGACAGCCAGTGTGCCGACCAGGCGCTGGAGATGCTGAACGCTGCTTCACCACCTGATGTTGTCCTGTATTTTGCCCATCGTCATGCAAGGGACTGCAACGGCAATTCGGTTCAGGACACCTTCACTGCATTGCTTCAGCAAGGGCTGGACAATGGTCTGGGGATAGTGGTGTTGCATCATGGTTTGTATGACGACATCTACGAACCGGGAACCAAGGCACAACTGCTGCAGATGATCGGGGCTTCAGCAGGCGGCATCAGCTGGAATACGGAAATAGGCCAACGTGTTATCAATGTGGCCAAGGGACATTTCATCACGGAAACCGGAATCGACTATCAGGGCGCCCTTGCTTTGGCTGGCTCTGTAAATGCGCCCAATGGGGCCTATTCATATTTTGTGAACCTGCCTGACGAGCTCTATCCACAAATGAACCTGTTTGAGGAGGCCGGAGAAGTGCGTACACCACTGTTTGTCACCGATACCGGTGAGCTTCGGATGCTGGGCTATACCCTGCAAAGACCGGGATGGAAAGGCAACGTAGTGGTTTATCAGCCCGGCGAATATCAACCCAATGCTCTGGATGACCGCAACGGCTCCAATTTCCAGATTCTTGTGAATGCCATTTATTACACTATTCGAGGCGAGGTGGTCACCGAGTGATCCCAATGAGGAACAGGCGACGAATTGCCGGGATACTGATGGCTGCAACAGCCTGCTGATGCCTGGGGTATAATCCCAACCGCCCCTCGGCAACCCTCCTTCCAGCAGTAGCAGTAAAGGTATCCCATGCGCGTAGAAGCCATATCAATCGGCAACAATCCTCCCGAAGACGTCAATGTCCTGATAGAAGTCCCCATCGGTGGGCAGCCCATCAAATACGAGCTGGACAAGGAGTCAGGCACACTCGTCGTTGACCGTTTTCTCTAAACCCCAATGGCATATCCGGGCAATTACGGGTTTGTGCCACACACGCTTTCAGACGACGGCGACCCGATTGATGTGCTGGTATGCAACACCCGCCCGCTGGAGCCGGGGTGTCTGATCAATGTACGTCCCATTGGCGTGCTGATCATGGAAGACAATGCCGGACAAGATGAAAAAATAATTTCAGTCCCCTCTTCGCATCTGACCAGAAGATATGACGGCATCAACAACTATGATGACCTGCATGAAATCACACTCAGCCAGATTGAGCATTTTTTTGAACACTACAAGGATCTTGAGCCTGGTAAATGGGTCAAGATTGGCGGATGGCGGGATGCCGCCGAGGCAGGCAAGCTGATTGTTGAGGCCATAGACCGCGCAAAAAAATAACGCCTTGTCGCGGCTTATTGAGAAAAGACTACGCGCCCTTCCTTGATGGTGGTGACTACCCGCAGCAGCGCAGTGCTGTCGAGGGTAGGATCACCATCCACTATCACCACATCTCCGTACTTGCCTGGCTCCAGGGTACCGAATTCATCAGCATGCAGTGTTGCTGCAGCAGCATTTGCCGTGATGATCCGGACTATATCCCGTGGTGAAAACACAAGACTCAGCGCCCGCAGCTCATCCCACAGACTTTCCTGCGGGGGCCATTGGGTATCGGTACCAAAACCGTAGGTTATCCCGGCTTCCCACAACAGTCGGGCATTGACCGGACCCTGTCCGGCACTTGAAAGCGTATCCCAGGGAAAAGGCAGGGCATCCCGGAACAATGCCGTGCCTTCCTCGTCAAAATGCGGCAGGAAAACCGAAAGCGTAGAGGTCATCGGAATACCCTCACCAGCAATTTTCGCCAGTGCCTCGGGATTTTCATCCAGACGACCGATATGTGGGGTGTGTACGAGCATGGCGGGATGTGCATCAATCACTGCAGCAGCATCCTTTACACTGACAGCATGCACGATAGTCGGCATGCCCCTTTTGTTGCCTTCTTCCACGATCAGTTTCAGCGTGTCTATCTCGGGCCCGTCAGGCGTGGTGTTCACCACGGTTTTCAGATAGTCGTAGCCATTGTTTCTGGCGCTTTCGATCATCCCGATGATTACCTGTACATCAATGGCTGGAGCGGCTCTGACAGCACCGCCAATACGGGCAGGGTCAGTGCGCGCAGGATCTCCGGGCGCCGCCGGTGGCGCATCAGGATCAGCACCTGCAACCGGAATGAAGGTGCCGGTAAACAAACGGGGACCAGCCATGGTGCCATTGGCAATCATGTCACGGGCTGTGACTATCGCCGGCCCGTCTATCGCTGAAAGCACAGTTGTAAAACCGGCATCCAGAAAATCCTGCATCTGCTGTGGCGCCACTTCCTCAAGCCATTCCGCAGGATTGCCGGTTATGACATGCCGATGGCCTTCAACGAAACCCGGCATGATGGTGCGACCTCCGGCATCAAGCACTTCAATGCCGCTGACGTTCGTGGAACCGGCAGACACCGCCTCTATGCGTCCATCACGGATCACAACCGTACCGTTTTCAATAACAGTGCCGGTGCCATCCACGATACGGCCGTTGGTGATGACTATATTCTGGGCCTGCGCCACAATTCCCGGTGCTGCCAGCGCAAGGAACAATGCTGCCCTGGCGCTTGTTTTCCCTGAGAACTTCATGCCTGCCCCCTGTTTCTGCCCGGAATTGATTGCGATCAAGTTAATTGATGCAAGATCCTGTATCAACGGTATTATGAAAAAATGGCTTTTCCCGGACAACAGAATCGGGTTAGGCTGAGCCCTGTTCTCCCAGGAGCGCTGCAAATGCCCATCCCCTGCCGCCGCCTGCTTGTCCAGGTCACCGCCCTTTCCCTGTTTTGTGCGTCAGGTACAGCACTGGCCGACCGCCCTGCATGGGTACCTATTGCAGAGCTGCTGGTTGGCAGTATCGGGGAAGCCGACCCAGCACGTATGTCTGATGTCATGTCCCGATGCAGCGCGCTCAACATGACACTGGCAGGTCTGGCAGACAGCTATTCTCCGGAAATGTCGGAAACCTACCAGAACGAAGCACTGCGACTGATCCAGCACGGCATCATGATCGAATCCAACATGGAACAAACCCGCACAGGCAGTAAGGCCGATATTCCGTCACTCTCTGATGTTGCCGTGGAAAAAGTCAAAACCCTGCTCAATGGTTACACTCTGTGGATTGATGACAACATGGCCAATTCAGATTCCTATTTCAGCAAGGAATTTGACATGGAAATAGACAGTTGTCGCCTTGCATCCCGCATGATGAACCAGATGGCCGCCGGCTAGAAAATCCTTTTTCCAGGCATGCTTGCACCAGTCTTGCACAATCACGCCTCAATTGTTGTAATTTGGATATAACAATGAAATTTGCGCGAGCGCAATTGAGGGGCAGAATCCCGGCTCTATAATGAGAACCATGAAAATACATATATCACTTGCAGAAACTTTTGGCCGTCTGGCTGTCATGCTGACTTTCGGGCTTGCCCTTTCCCCCGTCGTCACAGCACAAACACCCGGCACTTTCGGAAACGAGTACTCCATTGTTGGCTACAATGACGAAGCCACGGAAAATCGTATTGCCCGCCTTGCAGCCAGAATGGCCAGTGGTGAAGTTGAACTGGAATACCGGGAAAAGCGTGGCTATCTGGATTCGCTTCTGGAACACCTGGAAATAGATCCATCCTCGCAGACTCTGGTTTTTTCCAAAACCAGCCTGCAATACCAGCTGATTGATGAAAAAACTCCGCGTGGCCTGTTTTTCAACGACGATACTTACATCGGCTTTGTCCAGAACAGCCAGATTGTTGAAGTCATGGCCATGGATGACAAGCTCGGCATGGTTTTCTATGTATTCAAGAATGCACCAAAACCTGAAGAATATTTTGTAAGGGAAACCCAGCGCTGTCTGGTTTGCCACGACAGTGCTGGCACGATGGGCGGTGGCGTCCCCATGGTCATGGCGCTGTCTTCCATCTACAACAGCAGCCTCATCAGCAAAATGGATGTCAGCGGTGCTGGTAACGTGGAAGACAAAATGCCTGTGCGTGATCGCTGGGGTGGCTGGTATGTTACCGGGCAGCACGGAAGCCAGACGCATCTGGGCAACCTGATACTGCCTGGCGCCGGAGATCTGACACAGGTTGACGAATTCAGACAAGGCAATGTTGACTCCCTGGAAGAACTCGGCATGCTCGACCCTTCACCTTATCCGGGCAACACCAGTGATATCACTGCATTGATGATTCTCGAACATCAACTGACAGTGCAGAATCTCATTACCTATATCAACTTCAAGGCTCCGGCTGTACTGGAACGTGCCGGATTCCCGGAAGCCAAGGCTGCAAACAGCTGGGCAGAGCTGCCACCCAAAGCACAGCTTTCACTGACACGCATGATGGACAGAATGGCGGGCGCCATGCTCATGCAGGAAGCTGCAACGCTGGAAGACCGTATTGCCGGCCTGCCAGCCTATCAATCATGGTTTACCAGCCGGGGCCCAAGTGACAGTCAGGGTCGTTCACTGCGTGATCTGGATCTGCAGAACACCCTGTTCCGCTATCCGTTGAGCTATCTGGTATACAGCCCTGCCTTCAATGCAATGCCTGCTTACGCAAAGGACTATGTCTACAGCAAGATTCGCAGCGAGCTAAGTGGTAATGGTGAAGTCAGCCACCCCTATGATCAAGAGGATCGCGAGGCAGCGCTGGAAATCCTGGAAGAAACGCTTGGGGCAAACATGAGTGTAGCTTCCGGAAACTGGTGAAAACCTTCGGGGTCAGCGAGGCAACCTGAGCATGCGTGTACCCTGGAAGGACCCAATGTAAATGTTTCCTTTTGCCTCAATGGCAACGGATGTCCCGCTTATCAAAGCCCTGCCCTGATTATCGAATACTACTGACATCTGCAGTGTGTCTGGATCTATCTCGGCAACCATGGCGCCCTGGATGCAGGGTGAGTCCGAATTCTGCGGACAGTTACCACCAACTCCCTTGATACCTGCTGCAAGGATTTTTCCTGCAGGTGTCCACGTAAGATTGTCTGGCATGAAGCCCAGATCAATCCGCCCGGTTTCGCGTTGTGTATTGAGGTCATAACGATGCAGGGTCTGTGTTGTCCAACCGCTTATCCATGCCATATCGGCATCGTCCGAAACTGTCACGCCATTGGGATAACCATATTCGCTGGCAGCAAGTACCTCTTCACCACCAGCTTCATGCCAGCGGGCGATATTGCCACTCGGCTGTCCCGCAAACAGATTCTGTCCTTCCTGCTGTATGGCCTGTGGCCGTGTTGCGATGAATCCACCATCCGCAAGTGCGGCCACATCGTTATAGGGCTCGTCAGCAAATACACAGCCATGCCAGACCAGCTTCCATGCGTCACCTTCAGGCAGAAGTTCGTACATCTCCATGGTTTCGCGTTCAAGATGATTGACCACATACAGTTGCCATTCCCCGCTGCTGCGCCGGGATAGCGAAAGGCCGTGTGCTCCAACCCGGCTGCCCAGCGATTGTGTGCAGGACGCCTCACCCCAACCATTGCGTGGATCATCAGAAAGCGGGATTTCAGTGAATTGCTTCGTTTGCAGGTTGTATAGATCCAGCGCCTGATCCTCTGCACGGCCAAAATTTGCCACAATCAGGAAGCGTCCGTCGGGCGTAACTTCGAAATCCTCTGGCGCTCTGGTATTGCAGATAATTTCTACATTACCCTGCTCTCCACATGCCAGCAACGGCGGCTGATTCTGTCCGGGTTGCGCCACTGCATTCATAATGGTTGCAAGCGAGGCGATGCAAATAATTGAACGAAACATCATGAAATTGACCTGCTCAGGGTGAATACCAGATTGGCGAGGAATAAGCCCGTTCCTGGATAGTGGCAGCCTGCCCCGTTAGGGCTACATCGATACCCATCGCAACTGCATCGTACAGAGAATGGCGTGGTGTGGGGATTTCGAGTACCCGGACATAATAGAGCGCAGACTGGTTTGGCTCAAAATCCGGATCCACCCAGGAAACTCCCAGCTGGGTAGCTCCTATACTGTTGCTGTATTGTGCAGTGTCCGGATCAACTGTATTTCCGACTGCCGGCAAACTTCCGTTGGCATCCTGCTCCCTATCCCCCGACCATGCCACATCATATATCTTCTGTTGAGCCTCGCCGTTTTCATCTATCCAGCCCTTGATTACCTGGACTCGATCAAGATTGGCACCTACCGGATCTTTCGCTGCATGAATCAGAAGCGATACGGGACGCCTTCTGCGATCAGAGGCGAGGTCGCTACCCATCGGAAAACCCTTGCGGTATCCGACTTCGGCAATGTCGTTGGCTGCAGCATCCTCATCGTTGAAGGAAAAGCCTCCGAACATCCGTAACGAGATACGCGGTCCGGTAGTGCCGTAGACTTCCTTGCGCTTGAATGCTGCAAAAATGGATTCGCGGGTATTATCTTCGGCCCAGACAGCAGTAAGGCCTGATGCGGACATTTCCCAGGCAGGGAAAACGACAGGTGGGGCATCCGGCAGCCTTTCGCTCTGGTGTGCCGCATTGGCGAGCTTGCCCTGGAAATTGTCTTCTTCAACCTGGGTCATGCCAACATGGTTGTCGGTTGCGCCAAGCATGCCGAATTTGTAGGGGTTCTCACCGATGCGGTTTTCAATTTCCATACCCCGGAGCAAAGCGGAGCGGACATAGTCAGCAGGATCAGGAGGTGCGTCCTCTCCTGCAAGCAACTTGCGCCGTATTTCATACTCGGCAAATTCATCATTCGGCGCCAGCGCAGGATGCACTTCGGAAGTACCCTTGGTCTGGGTCACTTCAACCAGCGGCTCCCACCGCATCCGTGTCAGGGCATAGTTCACATCCATGGGCCGTCCATCACTGTCGACCTCATCGAACATCAATCCACCGGAAATATTGGAATTGTGCGGGATGGCAACAAAGTCGATACCCAGACTGTCTGATGTACTCTGCAGAAAGTTCCAGAAATCTTCCGGGCGCAGACTGTCAGCATTGCTGAAGGGCATGAACTGCGACACCAGATCTGCTGTGCCATCTGTAATGACACACCTGTGCAGATTTTTGCCACCGGGTGCTGAAGTCCACTCCCATCCGAACAGGGTGGTGAAGGTACCGGGGATGTAGTTTTTCTCTGCAGCATCAATTTCCATCTGCCAGGCCGTTGTGCGGATGGCAGGAGAAAAGGTTTCTTCAAGATAGGCAGCTCTGTCTTCAGGACGATAGCGCATCACACCCGGCCATTCTCCGGGTTGATTGGCCGCTTCGAGCAGTGCTCTGCCATTTTCTGTAGCCTGCAGCAGCTCATGGTTCTGTCCGATCATTACATCAAGGCCCAGCCCGATTGCATGGTCTGTAACCGCAAGAAAATCCAGTGGGCGATCTATCTGTATTTTGGTATCGAGCCGCGGATGCACAATTGGAATCCCCCGGGCAAAACGATAGGCCATGTCAGGGGTAACAGTGAGAGTTCCCGTTGCATAGGCATCCTGGGAAAAGTTGGTATGCAAATGAGTGTCACCCCACAAAAGACGGGTTTGCGCATTCACCTGCAGCGGCAGTACTGTCGCAGACAGCAGAATGGCAGTACAGCAGGCAAGACGTCTCCTGGTGAAAGGCGCAGGCATGGTCATGGCAATGTCCCTCAGGCAAGCAAGGTATTCTTGAACTATCTTGCTACTGCACATTACAAGAGTGATAGCAGGCAAGTCCATAGCTCAGCGCCGTACCAGACGCCGGTAGTGATCCGGTTTGATCTTCAGCAGGAGTTGGTATGCGGCTTGAATATATACCAACCACACCACTACCCATATCCCGCGTTTATTGCTTTATATCGCCGCCTTCCCCACAATCGTCCCGACTATAGTGCTTGCGCCATTTGAATGTATGAAAACTCCCCGCAAATCGCGTCGTGTTC
>JAURLQ010000017.1 GCA_030831125.1 Gammaproteobacteria bacterium | reverse complement strand
GCTTTATAGCAGTCCCGACACGTGCGTTCGTCGAAGACGATAAGCACCCCCTCCTCGCGGGTTCGAGGCGAGTGCATGCCGCTGGCATGCACGACCCACGCGATCCGGCGAAGCCGGTGAGCGTCATCCTGTAGCTGTACTTTTCAAGCATTAAAGGTGGTTGAAATATACGGCATATGCCGGGGTTTTTATTGGCGGTGAGAAGAGGTGCTGCGTCGAGGGGCTGCTTTATAGCAGTCCCGACACGTGCGTTCGTCGAAGACGATAAGCACCCCCTCCTCGCGGGTTCGAGGCGAGTGCATGCCGCTGGCATGCACGATCCACGCGATCCGGCGAAGCCGGTGAGCGTCATCCTGCCAAAGTTCTTTTCGATTAACGCTAACGGTCGACATCCGGCATCTGCCAGATAAATTATTGGCCCTCGAATTTTCCTGGTCCAATTATCTTTCAAGCCAGAACACACAATAGTGTTTGGCATTTCAAGTTCACCGATTTACAGTAGCCTTGTAATTCCCTCAGTCCGGATCATGCTGCTGTATTTGCGGTTCAAGGCAGTGCTCACTCATGCCATCAGAAAATCTAATTTCCGTTTTGATGCCCGTTTATAACGGCAGCGCTTATATCAAAGAAGCCATTACCTCGATTCTGGATCAGGATGCCGAGTTTGAACTTGTTGTGGCAGATGACTGTTCAACAGATGATACCTGTGAAATTGTCAGTTCCTTCAACGACCCCAGAATCAAGCTCATTCGCAATAACAGAAATCTGGGCATCTTCGGTAATTTGAATAGCTGTATTGCAGAAGCCAAAGGAAAATTTCTGCAGGTATTTTCCCAGGATGACCTGATGTTTCCCGGCTATCTGCAATCACAACGCGATTTCCTGACAAGTCACCCGGAAGCAGCTTTGGTGTATGGACGGCCGAATGCCGTGCCTGAGCCTCGGGTAAATCCTGAAGTAACCACCGATTGTGTTGATAAAACCCCAGAAATTATTCACTGGCCACTTTACCTGTGGATATCCTCACACTATGGAGCCTTGCCAGCTTCAATCTCTTCAATAATGTTTCTCCGGAAAGTAGTAGAAATGGAAGGGGGCTTTGACAGCAGTTTCCAGGTAGCTGGTGATGTAGAGTTTTATCACAGGGTAGGCAGACATTTCGCGTTGGGTTACAACAAGGAAGCAAGACATTACGTCAGAACCCATTCAGGGATGAAAACAGTGCAGGAGGGTACTGGTGCCTTGTATCTGGAAGAAGAACGAAGATTGCATGAATGGCTGGCGCCTGTACTGAGCGCAAGGGAACAGAAGCTGATCGGCAGGTTCAGGGCTCAAACTCGTGGAGTTTTCCATCTTTCGTGGATTTGCAGAGCTTTCAAAAATGGAAAAGTGAAAGAGTCCTTGAAAAATCTGCATAGATTTCACAAGCTGTACCCATTGCATTGGGCTATCTATGGAATTGCCAGGCATATTCTTGGTGGTGGTGCGCCGGCCCGGCCTTATCTGGCTCCACCTGCCAATGTGCCCATCACTGATTTTCCTGTATTCCAGGGCAGACCTTCCTTATGAACCACCAGGTCAGAATCCCGGGCATCACCAGCTAAAGACATCAAGAGCATCTTGCACGCAGGGTGATTCTTGAAGATAAAAAAAACGCGCCTTGCGGCGCGTCAAGAGGGGTACACACAACTTTAACCATGCCTCTTTTACGCGCCCTGATTTCATCCGGATCACCCGGATGCAAAATTTTTCATCTCTATGTGACATCCGAACATTGGCAGGAATTCATCCTGCCTGTGGCTGGCCATCACAATAGTGCTTTGCTGTTGTGATGCCAGATGCTCCAGAAAAAACAGCACCCGGTGACGGTTGATATCGTCCAGACCCTGGGTAGGTTCGTCCAACAGCAACAAGGCAGGCTGCTTGACCAAAGCACGGGCTATCAGGACCAGACGCTGTTCGCCATAGGACAGCTGCTTGAAGGGTACTTCACTGCGGTGGAGCAGTCCGACCATCTGCAGCCAGCAACGTGCATGGCTGAGCTGGGTAACAGAAGCGGCTTCGTAGAGTCCGATACTGTCAAAAAATCCGGACAGCACGATATGCAGTGCAGACCCGGGTACTCGGTGATCCCTGTGCAGGCCTGGGCTGACCAATCCGATATGCTTTTTCAGTTCCCAGATGGTTTCACCGCTACCACGTCGCTTGCCGAATATATGCAAATCATTACCGTAGCACTGGGGATGATCCCCGCTGATCAGGGACAGCAGTGTTGATTTACCCGATCCATTGGGCCCGGTCAGCAGGGTATGTGTGCCCGCCTCGATATGCAGATCCAGTTGCTCAAATATTACCTTGTCACCATAGGCAACCCTGCCCTTGTGTAGACTGACCAGAGGAGATCCGGGAGCGTCCTGATACAACGGTTCGGGCCACGGTGGCAGGGTGGATGTATCAAAATTCAACAGTGCCTGCAATTCATCTCGAGCCAGCAGTGTTGCGGTTTCACCGGTGAGAATGAAACTCCCGCGGTCCATGACAGCTACATGCGTATGCCATGCTTGCAGGTCTTCCACCGTATTGAGCAGAGAAATCATCACCGGGGCAGTTTTGGTACATTCACCCAGATATTCTGCAAGCTGTTTGCGGGTTTCCCGGTCGAGACTGTCGAAGGGTTCGTCAAGTATCAGCAGGTCGGGTTGCCGTAGCAGTGCACTGGCTAGCAGCGTTTTTCGGGCCTCACCGCTGCTTAGCAGACGGTAGCCCCTGTCAAGCAAAGGGACAAGGCCCAGCATTTTCACAACATCGGGAATGCTGTTATCGATACAAAGCAGTTCCCGTACCGTGGATCCGGTATCAGGCAGTTCGGAAAATTCCGAATCGTCTTCACGGATCTGTTTTTCGTACAGGGCCTGTTGTGCTTCAAAGGAAAGCAGTTCGACCCTGGTGAAACCGTGTTGCAGGATGCCACTCGCAGGAAGCAGGGTGCCATCAAGGAGTTGGCCCAGATACTGCTTGCCACAACCGTTGCGGCCGAGAATGGCCCAGCAGGTGCCTGGCGCAATTTCCCAGTGGTCAATATTGAGATGTCGGTACCTGAGTTTGTCTAGCGTCAGCAGGGAAGAAAATGGCACAAGCGGGAAAACCGGAGAATTGAACAGCACGTATTATAACCGGCATGTCGGCAGGGAATTGAAGAAACTCACATGGATATATTTTTACATTTCTGCAACAAAGCAATTCTGACTTTCCAGTCAGTTTTCTGTATAATCCCGGCTCGCGTTTTATCCCTCTCAGCGCATAGACCACTTTTCTAAAGAAATTCAATCATTTATGGACATAAAAAGTCGCAGGTTTTCCGTACTGCTTTCGTTCGGAATAGTAGTAATCATAGCAATCTGGATGCTTTCGGGCGTGGGCAATGAACCTCCTGCAGCCAACGCCGTGGTCACGCCCCGGTCGGAAGGTGTCAACAGCTTGCAACAGGTCAGGGTGCAATCCCTGCAGTCCCATGAAATCACTCGTGAAGTCATTATCAGTGCCCGCACTGAGCCTGACAGATATGTCGAAATCAAGGCAGAAGCAGATGGCGTAGTAAAGAGTATTGATGTGGATCGTGGCAGCAGAATTTCCAGGGGTGCTCAGCTGATGTCGCTGGATATGCGTGATCGTGAAGCACGGCGCAATGAAGCCAGGGCCCTGTTGGCCCAGCGCGAACTTGAGCTCAAGGCACAGGAAAATCTCCGTGGCCAGCAATTCACAACCGAAGTGCAGATAGCCGAGGCAAGAGCCAGAGTGGAAAGTGCGCGTGCAGCACTGGCCCGTATAGAACTTGAAATTGACAATACGGTAATCAGGGCGCCATTCGATGGCTGGCTGCTCACCCGTGATGTGGAACAGGGAAACTTTGTGCGCATTGGCGACAATGTCGGTGTGGCAGTGGATCTTGATCCACTGGTGGTGGTTGGTGAAATAAATGAAAGGGAAGTATCGCTGCTTTCTGTTGGCAGCACAGCTACTGCCACACTTGTTGATGGAACAAGACTTTCCGGGGCAATTCGTTATCTGGCGCAGGTTGCCGAAAGCAGCACGCGTTCTTTTCATATAGAGGTAGCCGTGCCAAATCCTGACGGTGTCCTGAAGGCAGGCCAGTCTGCAGAATTGCGAGTGTCTGCCGATGCAGTCAGGGTTCATACCATGAGCTCAGCGCTGCTGAGTCTTGCTGACGATGGTGTCATTGGTGTGAAAGTTGTGGACAACAATGACCAGGTCAGGTTCTACCCGGTGGAAATTGCAGGTTCTTCAGAAGAAGGAATGCATGTAACCGGCCTGCCTGATTCCATTCGTCTTATCACTGTGGGTCAGGGTTTTGTGACAGAAGGTCAGAAAGTGCTGCCAGTAACAGTAACTTCACCAGAGAGTGCAGCCAGCTATGAACGCGCTGATTAGTGCCTTTGTAAACCGGCCCCGGCCGGTCGTAAGTGTAATGGTACTGCTCCTCGTAGCCGGTATGGTCAGTTTCGTCACCATTCCGAAGGAAGCAGAACCGGATATCACCATTCCCCAGATGTATATCAACATCGCGCATGAAGGAATCTCACCTGAAGATGCCGAGCGCATGATCATTCGCCCGATGGAAACAGAACTTCGTACCCTTGAGGGGCTGAAGGAACTGCGTGCCACTGCATCTGAAGGCTCCGGCGTGATAATTCTCGAGTTCGAGGCCGGTTTTGATTCCGAACAGGCACTGACAGATGTCAGGGAAAAAGTAGACCTTGCAAAGGCTGAGCTACCTGCCGATTCCGAAGAACCTTTTGTACAGGAAATCAATATTTCCGAATTCCCCATACTGGTGGTAATGCTGCATGGTGATTTGCCCGAGCGCGCACTTGTAAGCATAGCCCAGGATCTTGAAGACAAGATTGAAGGCATTACCGGTGTACTTGATGCCGAGGTTGCCGGTGACAGGGAAGAGCTGCTCGAAATCATTGTCAATCCGGTGGCACTGGAAAGCTACAACCTGAACTATTCAGACCTGATCAACTATGTTGCCCGCAACAACCGGCTGGTAGCTGCTGGTGCGCTGGATACAGGGCAGGGACGATTTTCAGTAAAGGTGCCCGGCGTAATCGAGAATCTGGATGATCTGCTTTCAATGCCTGTGAAAACCGACAACATGCGAACGGTTACCTTTTCGGATATCGCCACGGTGCGCAGAACCTACAAGGATGCTGATGCCTTCGCCCGACTGGATGGCAACAAGGCCATCGCCATTGAAATCAGCAAACGTGCCGGTTCCAACATCATTGAAGTGGTTGATGCCGTCAAGGCGCTGGTAGCTGCAGAGCAGCAATTCTGGCCAGAGAACCTGCAGGTTACCATTACCCAGGACAACTCCGAGCAGGTCCGTACCATGCTCAACGACCTGATCAACAACGTTGCCATAGCGGTATTGTTGGTCATGGTTGTGATTCTGGGTGCATTGGGCGTGCGCTCTGCCAGTCTTGTAGGGGTATCAATCCCCGGTTCCTTCCTTACCGGCATCCTGGTGATCAGTCTCATGGGATACAGCATGAACATTGTTGTGCTGTTTTCCCTGATCATGGCAGTCGGTATGCTGGTAGACGGCGCCATCGTGGTCGTGGAGCTGGCAGAACGCAACATGGATAACGGCTACAGCCCAAGACTGGCCTTCACCGAAGCCGCCAAGCGCATGTCATGGCCCATTATTGCGTCAACTGCGACTACACTGGCTGCCTTCATGCCATTGATTTTCTGGCCGGGAATTATCGGCGAGTTCATGAAGTATCTTCCGATAACCTTGCTGGTTACGCTTTCTGCATCGCTGTTCATGGCGCTGTTGTTTGTGCCGACTTTCGGTGCGCTGCTGCGTGGCAAGCAGACAATTCCGCAGGAAGGTGCGGTGCTGAGGGCTGCCGAGACCGACATTCTGCAGGAAGCGAGAGACAACCTTGCAAGGGCAACAGGATGGTCAAGAACCTACCTTGATGTGCTGCAGGCGGCATTACGCCATCCCTTCAAGGTGCTTGGTGTGGCGATCATGGCATTGGTCCTGACCAATATCGTGTACAGCAAATTCGGCAAGGGGGTTGAATTCTTTCCAGAGATCGAACCCGAAGTGGCCCAGCTCAGTATCCATGCCCGTGGTGATCTGTCCGTACTGGAACGCGATGCACTGGTGCGGGAAGTAGAGCAGCGCATCCTCGACATGGCCGAGTACGAATCTGTTTACACCCGCAGTGGTGTACGTATGGGTACTGATACGGCAGAGGACATTATCGGTCGTATCCAGCTGCAGCTGGTCGACTGGGAACAGCGTCGTCCCGCTTCTGAAATTATGGCTGAAGTGCGCGAGCGTACTGCTGATCTTGCCGGTATTGTAGTGGAACCAGAGGTGCAGGAAAGCGGCATTACCTCCGGAAAACCCATCCAGATAGAACTGTCTGCCATAGACACCTCAATGCTTGCCCAGGCAGTAGCCGATTTGCGCCTGGGCATGGAACAGGTTGGCGGGTTTATCGATGTCACAGACAACCGTCCCTTGCCGGGTATCGATTGGCGTATTGAAGTAAATCGCCAGGAAGCGGCTCGTTTCGGTACAGATGTGTCTTCCATAGGCAGTGCTGTGCAGCTCATCACCAACGGCATCATGCTGGGTGACTATCGTCCCGACAATGCCGATGATGAAGTGGATATACGTGCCCGCTTTCCTGAAGAGCTGCGTACCATTGATCAGCTCAGCAAACTCACCGTGAATACCATCCGGGGCAATGTACCCTTCAGTAATTTGATGCAGAGAGTGCCAGCACAGCGAGTTGGCAATCTGGAACGCACTGATGGTGTAAGGGTAATGAAAGTTGCTGCAGATGTGGAAGAAGGACTGAATGTCGACCAGAAGGTGCAGGAATTACAGGCCTGGCTGGCAGATACCTGGAACCCGGCTGTCAATGTTACTTTCAAGGGCGAAAACCAGGACCAGCGCGAGGCAGAGGAATTCCTCTCAAAGGCTTTTGGCACTGCATTGTTCATCATGGCCCTTATCCTGATTATCCAGTTCAACAGTTTTTACCAGACTTTCCTGATTCTCAGTGCAATCATTTTCTCGACCATCGGGGTATTCATTGCGCTGCTCATTACAGGCAGGCCTTTTGGTATCGTGATGGCAGGCATCGGGGTGATCTCCCTCGCCGGTATCGTGGTGAACAACAATATCGTGCTGATTGATACCTTCAATACCATGCGCAAGGCTGGTGCTTCGGCTCTGGATTCGGCCTTGCTGACCTGTGCGCAGCGTTTGCGTCCGGTAATGCTCACCACCGTTACGACTATCCTCGGCCTGCTGCCTATGGCCATGGGCTGGAACATTGATGTCATCAATCGGCATATCCAGATTGGTGGTCCTTCCACGCAATGGTGGACACAGCTGGCCACAGCCATAGTGGGTGGTCTGGCTTTTGCCACCATGCTTACCCTGATCCTTACGCCGTGTATGCTGGTGATCGGAGAGTCGTGGAAAAAGAGCAGGGCGCTGAAAAAGCAGCTGGCGCTGGTAATGGCCTGAGTCTGCGTAACTTGCTCTGACAGGTGCCTGTTATTCAGGTAAAATGCGCCCTTTTTCGGAGTCTGCCCCCCATGCTGGAAGTCAACGCCCCTCTGCAACGTATCCGTGAATGTGCCAACCGCCTTGAAGTGCTTAGGGGGTATCTTTGACTTCGAACAGAAGCAGGAACGTCTGGCAGAAGTAGAACTCGAACTGGGTGAGTCCAATGTCTGGGACAAGCCCGAATACGCACAGGGGCTTGGCAGGGAACGCGCTGAGCTTGAAAGGGTGGTCCACACCATCCTGCAGTTGCAAACCCAGTTCAGTGATGCCGAAGAACTAATCAGCCTCAGTGCGGAAGACAACGACCAGGCGCTCTTTGATGAAGCCCTGATCGAGCTCGACAAAGCCGAAGAAAAACTCGACAAACTCGAATTCCTGCGCATGTTTTCCGGCCAGATGGACGCAAACAATGCCTATCTGGATATCCAGGCAGGTTCCGGTGGCACGGAAGCTCAGGACTGGGCAGAAATTCTGCTGCGTATGTATCTGCGCTGGGGTGACAATCACGGCTACAAGACCGAATTGATGGAAGCATCACCCGGTGAGGTAGCCGGCATCAAGAGTGCCACCATCCATTTCGAGGGTGAATATGCCTATGGATGGCTCCGTACTGAAACCGGTGTGCATCGTCTGGTGCGCAAGTCTCCATTCGATTCGGGTAACCGCCGGCATACTTCATTTGCATCTGTGTTCGTTTCACCCGAAATCGATGACGATATCGAGATCGATCTGGACATGGGGCAGGTCAGGGTAGATACCTATCGTGCCAGTGGTGCGGGTGGGCAGCATGTAAACAAGACCGACTCTGCCATCCGTATGACCCATGAGCCTACCGGCATCGTGGTGCAGTGCCAGAGCGAACGTTCCCAGCACAAGAACCGCGACATGGCCATCAAGCAACTGAAGGCCAAACTGTATGAGCTTGCAGAACAGAAGAAACGCGAAGCCATGCAGAAAATCGAAGATGAGAAAGCCGACATCGGTTGGGGAAGCCAGATTCGTTCCTATGTGCTGGACCAGTCGCGTATAAAGGATTTGCGTACCGATATAGAAACCTCCAACACCGGCGCAGTGCTCGATGGCGACCTCGACCGTTTCATGGAAGCCAGCCTGAAGATGGGACTGTAAATAAAACTGCAGCAGATCCCGGCACCCACGACTGAGACCCAAGCAACATGACTGACAAACAACCGGCGCCACCAGCTCCGCAAGACGAAAACAAACTGATCGCACAGCGCCGCGAAAAGCTTCAGGCCTTGCGTGAACAGGGCAATGCCTTTCCCAATACCTTCCGCAGGGATACGCTGGCTGCAGCACTGCATGTGCAGTATGCAGATGTCGACAAGGAAACACTGGAAGCACAGAACATCCAGGTGAAAGTAGCTGGCCGCATTATCCGCATGCGTGGTCCCTTCATGGTTATCCAGGATGCGAGCGAGCAGATCCAGCTGTACCTGAATCACAAGGAATATTCCGATGCCCAGAACAGTCTCAACAAGAGTCTCGACCTGGGTGACATCATCGGTGTAAACGGCCATGTGTTCCGGACCGGCAAGGGTGAACTGACGGTTTGGGCACATGAACTGCAACTGCTGACCAAGGCTCTGCGTCCGCTCCCGGACAAGT
>JAURLQ010000124.1 GCA_030831125.1 Gammaproteobacteria bacterium | reverse complement strand
GCAGGCGCCAAAGTCATGTTCCGGACCTACCCCATGAAAGACGGTTCACCCGGTGGCTTGTTTATCGGCGCACGGTTCGATGATGGCAAAGTGGTAGGTCGCTGGGAGTAGTAAATTCACCAGCATAACCCGATCAATAGATTGCATTTTCGGTTGCACTTTAGCTAGACAGGGAATCAGGCCACGCACACAAGATTGCGCCCCTACTGTTTGGCCTGGTAAATGGCTGCATCCACGCGCGCCAACACTTCATGCTGATCATCCCCTTTTATGAGCATGGTAACGCCAAGGCTGATGGTAATTTTCTTTTGGGGGACCAGTAGTTTCTGCATAACTGAAGTTCGAATACGCTCAGCCAGCACCCTTGCCTTTTCAGTATCCGTTTGGGGTAGTAACAAAAGGAATTCTTCTCCGCCCCACCGGCAAAGGGTATCAGTAGTTCTGATGAGCTTCCTCACATGGATCGAAAGGCTTTCCAGCACCTCATCACCGACTTCATGTCCATATGTATCATTGACCCGTTTGAAATGGTCAATGTCGAACATGATCAATGCACATTCTGTTTCGTAGCGGGAAAAACGTTGTAATTCCCTGTCAAGTTCCAGCCTGAGTCTGGTTCTGCTTAACAAACCAGTGAGCGGATCATGTTCGATTTTTTCATCCAGTACAGCCAGTGCAAGTTCCTTTTCATATAGCATTGCATTTACAACAAATATCGCCGAGAAACCGCAGAGAATGTAGATTTGCAATGTATAGATTGCCGCTTCTCCGTAGAAAACCGGGAGATATCCCAATCCACTCCATAGTATTATCAACGATATCAGTGCAACCAGGGTTGCAGCAAAGAAAGTCATTCTGGCATCCAGCCGGTTTATCGACCAAAGAAAAAGGGGGAAATAAGCAACATGAATTTCTGCAATTGCCGACAGCTCCTGTCATAAAACAGGTCGATAAATGGAACCGACAAGATCAAAACGATAAATGCCAGAAATGCATCAGAGCGCCTGAAAAAATTCAGATCAGGGATATAACGGGTAAGCAATACTATTGAAATTGGATAGCCAGCGCATCACCAAGGGCATTCATCAAATCTGCAAACAGCCTCGGCAAGGCGGCTGACAAAAACTACACATCCAGATAGGTCCAGCTATTCCCTGCAAACGCCCCAGAAATACGCCTGCCAGCAAATACTTGCCGCGCAGCATGACCCATCAAATCATGATGCCCGAGGGAATCCAGACCGGGCTTATATTTCCCAGCTCTCTGACCAAGTCGCGCAGTGACCACATAAACAACTGATACTGCAAGAGTTTCAAGAATTCTGGGTAAAAACATTGATACCGGGCCAGAAAAAAATTCTCACAATTAGATGGGTATTACCTGTCCATTCTTTTGATCTCGCTCAAACGGGAAGACATCACGGCTAATACTTATCCGGAATCGACTGGTACTGTCAGTCCGGTATGGCGACTGGAATTCAGTGAAAATGGCATTTTTTCATGCTGGATTAGCGCATAAAGAGCGTTTATTCTCTCCTTACTAAAACCAATAAAATTTGATTCTGGGGGGATCCAATGAATTGCGTACAAACCAACTTGCCAGTGAACAGGGCAATATGCCTGCTGATCCTGTCCTGTTTTTTTTACAGCGTTCCGGTAACAGCACAAGATCTGGTACTACCTCAACCTGCACCCGGCAACAGCCGGATACTCCCGGCCTTCGGCCCCGAAGCACTCATCCGGGTCAAATACACTGTTACCGCTGAAGGCACCACTGATGATGTGGAAGTGTTCGATTACATGGGCAACCCCATCTCACACAATATGGCGCGGGATACCGTCAGGGACTGGACCTTCCAGCCAGCCACAGTCGATGGAAAGGCAATCCCGCTCTTTAACCAGGAACACCTGTTTGCCATGCGCTTTGACCCTGATGCACCAGCACCTGGCGGAAGAGGTGGACCCGGCGCCCGACGCGGTCCGCCACCTGCCCCTGCGGAAGGCGAGGAAGCGCCTCCTCCACCGGATTTCAGTCGCCTGCTGAGTCTGCCACTGGGATTGTCCGAGGATGTGCGTGAGAGCTTCGAGGAAATCACCAATATGATTGCCGAAAAGGAATACGATGATGCCATCAAGGAAATCAACCGTGTTCTGAGGGTACGTGCAGTGACGGTATTTGATTACAGCCTGATGCAGGATCTGGCATGCACGGTACACATGACTATCAATGCCTTTTTCGACGCTCTGGATGCCTGCGAGAAAGCCACGCTGTTTGCTGTGGACAACACTGGAGGCAAGCATTACATGGCAGACAACCTGGTGCTGCAGAACTCCCTGCGCAAACGCCTGATACTGGAAATCAGCCTCAGACAGCATGCCAATGCAGTTGCCACCTATGACGAACTGGTGCGGCTCGATCTGTTGCCCCCGGATGACACCCTGCATGAAAGAATTGAGGATAGCCGGGCTGCACTGTCTTCACCCGATCCGCTTCCCCTGCTTGCAAGGATTACCGAAGACAGCTGGGAATACACGCCATCCAGGCGGATATTCACTGTGACGAATGTAGACGGCAGGCTCAACCGTATTGATGCACATTGTCAGCGCCGCAATCTTGAACTTGAATACCAGGAGAACATCGACTGGACACTTCCGGAAAGCCTGGGCAATTGCGTACTTGAATTCGAAGGACGGGATGGGACGTCCTTCACGGTATACGAATTCAGCGAATAGAAACTGAATAAACCCGGCCTCTTTTGATATCCTGGCCGGAGTTGTCCACACCGGACCAGCAACTCATGCAAGACTGTTCATTTTCTGGCCCCCACAAAAACAAAACCCCCGCTGTTGCGGGGGTTTGTCTTTCATTAGTCACCGGCTCGTGACTGGTGTTTCTTGAAACTTTTCTAGTGGTGTCAGAGTCATGACTCTGACCCCGCCAGCTGACTTACATCATGCCCATGCCGTCCATGCCGCCCATGCCGCCGCCTGGAGCAGCCGGTTTTTCTTCCGGAATTTCTGCAACCATGGCTTCGGTAG
>JAURLQ010000123.1 GCA_030831125.1 Gammaproteobacteria bacterium | reverse complement strand
GTTGTGCAGGAGCAGATTTTCTGGCTGAACAAGCATTACAACGTGATAGTGGTAAATATCAACCGGCGTATATTTACCTTGCTCAAACAGGTCGAGGCCCGGAAGCTGCATGCCATCAGACGCCAGTATCTGGAGCCGGGTGACAAGATACTGCTTGATGTAATGTTCAACCCGATGCTGTTCACAAGCAATCTGGATTCTCCGGATTTCCTCATTGAAACCTACATACTCTGGAACAGGAATGGTGAATCATCGAACTTTCCACAGCTCAATAACAGAGTCGAAACCCTGATCAGCCAATGGCTGCCCCAGCTTGAATTCACTCCCCTGCTGGAAGCCATAAAATTCGAAGGTCAAATGGAAATCTATGATGACCTGAAAGGGCTGGCCAGCTGTTACAACTATCTGGGCCCTTCACCCAATACAAAGAATTTTGTCTCTGAGGCTTTCACCTGGCTTGATGATCCCGGCAATTTCGAGCATTTGTTTGACAAGGACAGGCAACAGAGCCTGATCACTGCAGTTCGCAGGGAGCATGGTCTGAAAGCCTGGTGGCAATTACGGAAAAAATTCAGACATCTGAACGGATTTCTTCTGGCTTTGAAGCCTGCAATCAAGAATATTGTACAACTGAGACTGCTTGCCGCTTCCGATGCAACCCGGGAAATGTGGAATCCTTCATTGAGCGACATTCTGGACAAGACCAGTCTGTGCAGTCTCCTGGCCGGCGAAATAAAGTACAAGGATTTTGTAAAACGTTACAAGCTTGACCAGAAACTCGGCCCCGCTACCCTGAAGGAAATCAAGGATGCCATCAAGGAAACCCGGCGCTTAGATGAGAACGAAGTGCTGGTTACCCTGCTGCGCTGCCTTGCCAGATACAGGATGCATCTCAAGTTCTTCAGGTTTGCGCATCGGGTATTCAATCGAGTCAATATCCTTGTTGATGAGGAAAAGCTGAAACTATCCTCCCAGGCGGGCACTCTCTTTCAGTTACCCATGGCTGATGAAGTTGCCAATGATGAGTTGAAAATTGCCCATCACACCATCCTCAAGGCTGATGTACGTGGTTCAACAACGGTAACTGATGAGCTCGAAAAACTTGACCTGAATCCGGCTTCCTATTTCAGCTTGCGCTTCTTCAGCCCCATCAACAAGGTGCTGCCCGACTATGGTGCGCAAAAGGTTTTCATAGAAGGCGATGCAATTATTCTCAGCCTGCTGGAATATCAACACGACCCCCAACACTGGCTTGCTGTTGCACGCGCCTGCGGACTGGCCAAGGCCATGCTCGCTGTGGTCAGTGCCAACAATGCCTATTCCAGCCAGATCGGCCTGCCACCACTGGAACTTGGTATTGGCATTTGCCATGCCGACTGTTCGCCCAGATTTCTCTACGATGGTGATCAGCCAATCATGATTTCTTCTGCCATAGGGCAGGCCGACCGGCTTTCCTCCTGTTCATGGAAACTGCGGACCGCGCTGAAGAATCATCCTTTCAATGTGGAAGTCATGGAGATTGCCGCCGATGACCAGAGCAAGGGAGAAAAGGGACAGCAGCACATCCGTTACAACGTAAACGGCATCCTGCTGGAAAACAGTGCTTTTGCCAAACTGCAGAATGAAATCGAACTTACGCGGATCAATGCAAGGGTTGCGGGCAAGTCACAAACTTTCTTTTTCGGCGAATACCCCGACACCCAGGAGAAACTCAGAAATCTGGTTATCCGCGAAGCACAGGTAGGCTTGTGGCGTAATGACGAGATCGTGGAGCATGAGAGCACCGAGGTGTTCTATGAAGTGGTCACCAATACCCGGATCGTTGCCGGTATCCAGAAAAAAATCTATGAAGACAGGGCAGCAAAGGGACGGCACGCCTGATAGCCGAAGTACTTGTCCCCCAATGCGTCATACCCCATCTATGATTGCGCCGCCCGCAATGCCTCAAGCACTCGCTCTTTCCGGAAAGGTGCCCTTCTGATCCGCACACCCGTAGCGTCGAAAATCGCATTTGCCACTGCAGCAATCATCGGCTTGTGACTGGTTTCACCGGCGCCGTAATGTGGCAGATCGGGACGACCAGGATTGGGATCTCCGTTGACCAGTACGATGTCGATTGCTTCCGGCGTATCGGAATGTCTCAGGCTGGGATGCGTGGTCCAGTCAACGCTCAACACCTTCTCGGTGTCAAACTGCACCTCTTCCCACAGGGCACGGCTCAATCCATGCAGCATGCCGCACTCGATGGTGTGTTTGAGACCCATCGGGTTGATGGCAAGCCCACAGTCGTGGGCACAGACCAGTCGTTTGGCCCACACATGGCCGGTTTCCCGGTTCACTTCAACATCGGCAATTACCGCCACCACGGTATTGCTGCGATAGGTATAGGCTATGCCGCGGCCACTCTGTATGGTGCCAGGCCCAGGGGTACGGGGGGAAGAACGTGATTCCCAGTTGCCGTAAGCCTCAACAGCAGCACGCAATACGGCCAATGAACGCGCCTTGCGGAACACGTTGTCTTCTTCACTGGCCTCCACCAGCTCCATGCGGAACTCTGCCGGATCACGACCCGCAGCTGCAGCCAGCTCGTCGATAAAACCTTCAAAGGCAAAGGTAACCTGGGGACCGTTCGGATCTCGCAGGTTGCCGGTACGCAGCGGGGTTTCCCACACCTGCGGCAATGCCACCACGTGCGTTGCCATGCCCATATTCGGGATACCGTAATTGACTGATGGTGTTGCAGTGCCCCCTGCTGCAACACGCTCAGGACGCCGGCCCATCAGTTGTGCAATCAGTACCGTATCGGGTTCGTTGTAGCCAAGGTGGGCATAATCAATGGAACGTCCGTCATATTCGAGTGCCGTCAAGCTGCCGTTTGCATCCAGAGCACCACGCAGTTTGCAGGCATAGGCAGGGCCCTTGGTATCCCATGCAGTTTCCTCACTCCGCATCCATTGCACACGTACTGGTCGGCCCAGCTCATTGGCAAGGAAAGCGGCCTCGAAACCGACATCGTCCGATGCCGTGCGGCCATAAACCTGAGGGCCGTCCATATACAGCACACGCACACGCTCACGCGGCAGGCCGAGGAATTCGGCAACACCATTGCGCAATCCATAGGACTTCATGTCATTGGAATAGATCGTCATCTGATTGTCGGAAGGATCGGCAAGCGCAAAAGCAGGACCTATGGCGGTATGCCCCTGGAAGGGTACTTCGTAATCAGCTTCAAGCACGCGTGATGCACTGGCAAATGCAGCAGGAGGATTACCTGTAACACGCGGATCAGAACTCGAGGTTGGCGTTGCGCCGCGGATATAGTCAAACAGATCATCAGATGCCGGGAAGGGCGCTGCAGGTGGAGGTGTCCACTCCAGCTTCAGCTGCTGCACGCCATTTATGGCCTGTTCTTCTCGCTCGAACACTACTGCCACATAGTTGCCCCGGCTAACCACACTGACAAAGCCGGGCATACCGGACACTGACGATTGGTCGACACTGCGCAGGGTGGCACCAGCTACAGGTGGTCTTACATTGCGGGCATGGAGCATACCGGGCACTTTCACATCCACCGCCCAGGTCAGCGAAGCATCCACCTTGGCAGGAATGTCATAGCGCGGGATCGGTTGTCCGACCACCCGCAGTTCCTGAACGGGTTTGACTGCGGCAGCTCCGGTCGTGGCATTGATGTTGCGCCCTTCAAGCGCAACATTGAAACGCTGGCCACCCACGAGTTCGGCATAGGTAAGCGACCTGGCACCGGCGGTAACGGTGCCATTGCCCACGGCAAGTTCACTGACAGGCGTATTCAGGCGTTCCGAAGCCAGTTCCAGCAATACCCGCCGGGCTTCCGCTGCCACGCGGCGCATCGGCCAGCCATCGGTCTCTATGGCATCGGAACCACCCGAGCCACCCTGATCGGGAGTGGTGTCGGTACTGCCCATGACCAGCGAAGTCTGCTCGTAGGCCATGTCGAGTTCGTCGCACATCATCTGCCTGAATGCGGTACCGGTACCCTGTCCGCCATCGGTTTTACCGACATAGAAGGTAGCCGTGTTGTCGGGATGAATGACTATCCAGGTGTCGAGCTGCAGGAAATCAGGGTCGGGGTAAGGACCGTTATCAATCGCCTGTGCCAACACGCGGGCACCAGGCACAGCACTCATGCCAACACTGAGCACCAATGCACCCGAGGAAGCCAGGAACTGGCGACGTGAAGTAGAGGGGTTGATACCACGCAAGGCATCTTCAAGCGCCTGCGGAAAGCGGATTGGTGTGCTCATCACACGGCCTCCTGGTCGCTACCGGACCCGTTCACGACCCGTTTGATAGCAGCCTGTATACGGAAATAGGTCATGCAGCGGCACAGGGCGCCTTCCATGCCCTCTCTGATTTCAGCATCGGTAGGACTGGGATTTCGGTCGAGCAGCGCCTTGGCTGTC
>JAURLQ010000122.1 GCA_030831125.1 Gammaproteobacteria bacterium | reverse complement strand
CCCAGTCTGAAATTCCGGAACATGTTCCGCACTGACCAGATCTCGCCCTTGTTGATGACAAGATAATTGAGGTAATCAAGTACACGCAGGAACAGAACTGCCGAAAGAATGGCCAGCCATACAAAGGCAGTTTGGCTGTTGCCCTCATTGCTGACCACACTGACCTCAAGAAGGCCGAGAAAAAAAGTCACGACAACAGAAAACGGGTAACCACTGTAAAGATAATGAAGTATCTGGCGTTCAAGCATGAAAAAGACTTTCGCTGTTTCCCATTCAGGTGGAAAATTATTGTTATTGGACGGACCATATATTAGTGCAGTACTGTGCTTATACTGCCAGGAAATTTTCCTGTTCAGACAGCTTTCCCATTAGATTTCAATGACTTTCAAATGCAACCGATGCCAGAGATCAAAAATGCAATTGAGCAGGGATATCCTGCAGCCCGCATCAGGGAAATCGACAGGATTGCCATTGAACAATACGGCATGGACGGTTTTGAACTCATGAGCAGGGCAGCACGTGGTGCATTTACTGCACTTTTGCAGAAATGGCCTGACACAAAGTCCATATGCGCTTTCTGTGGTACTGGCAACAATGGTGGTGATGCACTGGTACTCTCTGCTCTTGCCCGGCAAGCAGGACTGCAGGCCACTGCCCTGGTCTGCGGCAAGATTGACAAAATTACCGGGACTGCACGAGAAGCCCTGGACTTTGCGCTTGCTAAAGGTGTTGAGGTCGTAGAAGCAAATGGCAGACCTTTTCCTGATATTCTGACCAGACCCTTGATCATTGTTGACGGACTTCTCGGCACAGGCACAACAGGCAGCCCGAGGAACGTGCTTGTCCCGGCCATCGAAACAATCAATGAAAGTGGTTGTCCGGT
Source organism: Gammaproteobacteria bacterium (assembly GCA_030831125.1). Classification (GTDB taxonomy): domain Bacteria; phylum Pseudomonadota; class Gammaproteobacteria; order Pseudomonadales; family Pseudohongiellaceae; genus CAILUG01. The sequence continues at coordinate 39,254 of JAURLQ010000122.1, read as the reverse complement.
ATTGTCACTGGACCTGCCCTCAGGCATGGATGCAGATACAGGTGACACCCCCGGTGTTTGTGTCAAGGCAGACCTCACAGTTACCTTCATTGCCATGAAAACAGGACTGCAAGGAAAACTGGCAAAACAGAACTGTGGCGACATCATTATTGATGATCTTGACCTGCCCCCTGAAATTTTTGAAGCAGAACGGGAACATCATACCGATCAGCAGTAGACACAAAAGCCCGCAGAGCGGGCTTTTGGCATAAACGGGGCAGCGCTATCTGGCTAGGCAACCAGCTGTTTTTTCCAGTAATGCTTCGCTTTCTCCATCCCGATGAATTGCTGCCATCACCTGTGCACCTGTAATGAAATCAGATGCAATCGCCTCGGCTCCCTCTGCCACATCATCCGGGTCACTGTCGAAATCAAACTCAAGTTCGTCATCAGCAATGGTCCTGGTCATGCTCTGCAGGGTATTTTCGCCGGAAGTAATGACTGCATAATAATCTCCTGCCTCCAGATTCTTGCCCTTGACCGATATTTTTGACCGGTCGCTTCTGGTTTCACACTGGGCAAGTATGTCTGGTGTACTGCCTGAATCATCACTGCCATCATCGCTGTCTTCGTCATCTTCATAATCATCGTCCTCGTACTCGGCAAAATCGGCTATACGCTCACACAATGCGGAATCCTCGGGTTCTGCTGCAGACAGTTCATAGTTGTAGGAATTGCCTCTACGGACCAGGACGATATCGTAGTACATGCCTTCCGTCGCTTCACTGAGGTTCTGGATCCTTACACAGGGAATGGAGAGCTCGTCTGTCCTGAAATCTGCTTTTGGGCTGCCACCCACCCTGTCTGCCAAGGCGCTGTTTACAGACAAAGCCAGCATGGAACCTGTAATTGCCAGAGTAATCCCGTTCATAGGTTGGATCCTGTAGTAGTTGATTGACTGAATACCACTCATCTCCTCGCAAATGCATAACTGGATACGATGCAAAGCATGCGGGGTGCAATCAGCAGTCGAATTGATTATCTGTATGTCATGGCAGGATTATTGTGACGGGCTTCACGGTAGATGGTGCTGAAGCAGAATCGATGATCAAATTTGCCCCGTAGTTCAAATTATCAGTAAGTTGACCCGCCTTCGGGTTTGCTTTTTGGGTAAGCCTCCGCGAAGGCGCATCTTCAAGACGCGGTTATCAATGAGTCAATGAATAGATAACAGCATTGGTACCGAGTCTGAATGCATCGGTTGAAGGTTTGAGCGGCACTGCACCATCCTCATACCAGTCCCAGAAATTCGCAAGATCGTTGTTATGCCCCGCCAGAATACCCAGTCTGCCATCATTGGTAAAAAGGCCGTAATAGGTGATATTGCCACCGGGCACGTATTGCGACATTGCCTGCATGTTATCCAGGGGTGTATGCACACTGAAGACCACATGGTCCAGATCAACCGGCATGAAATCAGTTTCAGGGAATGCCCTGAGCACCTGGGAGCGCATCTGGCCCCATTGCACAGGACCATCAAAATCATCCATCAGTATGAAGCCTCCACGGCTGATGAATTCGCGCAGATTTGTCACTTCCTGGTCCGTCAGTTCCATTTCACCCGGCTCGGATACATATGCAAAAGGATAGTCAAAAACTTCCTCACTCCCCAGTTCGACAATTCTGAATGAGGCTTCCTGTACATCCAGTCCGGTTGCCCTTTCCAGAAAATCATTAAGATTGCGGTCTGAATCCGGATAATTGTGGGACCAGCCCATATGACCGATGTAGCCATTGGTGCCGAAATGCAGTCGTGCAGCGATGAACTCGGTGGCAGGCGGCAGATTCCGGGGCACTGCCCTGCTGTAGCGGTTGCCTTGTGCCAATGCGGTTGACATCGCAACCAGAATGGCAATTGCAAGTGTCAGGGTGCTTACAAGGGTTTTCATCAAGGCTTTCCTGGTATTGATTACTGACAAGCGAAAAAACTGTTGCCGTGCTGGAGCTTGCGAGCCCGATACAGCCTCAACCTCCTGGAATCGGGATAGTAGTGCAGATGCCTGTTTGATGAAATCTTTCCGGGCTGTAAAGTGCCTGTCCAGCAGCCACTCACATATAGAAGCTCCAGGCGCAAAAGCCATAAAAATCATTAACCTACTGGACAAACCTTATAATTCATGAGAAGGTTTCCGCTGTTTGGACATCAAAATCAACAAAACACGGGAAACAGCCTCTGTACAGGCTCCCGAATAACGGCACCTGCGACTGGAATCGTCAAGGAGAGGAAGATGCAAACCGGCAGACTTGCATTTCTTGTCATCGCTGTTATTACCCTGGTTACCCAGGCTCACGCCCAAAGCCTGAAAGGGTCGCGCACCTCAATGGAACGGCAGCATCAGGAAGCTGTCCGTTATGGCTATACCTTTCTGAAAACCTCAACTGAAGTAAACAATTTCGTTGCAAACGGTTATCTGGTGAAAGTTCAGCCAGGGCAGAATTTTGAACTTCACGATGTTTCCTACCCTTATGCCCGGCCAGCTGTAAAGGTTTTCATTGAACGATTGTCTGCGCAGTACAACAACGCCTGTGGTGAAATGCTGACAGTAACCAGTCTCACCAGACCCATCAACCGCCAACCTTCCAATGCTTCAAGCGACTCGGTACATCCTACCGGTATGGCAATAGATCTGAGGATACCTTCAAAACGCAGTTGTCGTTCCTGGCTGGAAAGTACCCTGTTGTCGCTGGAACAGGCTGCCGTACTTGATGTAACCCGTGAACGTAATCCCCCCCACTATCATGTAGCAATCTTCACCGAACCCTATGAAAATTACGTAGCCCGCATGCAGGAAGGCACAATGGATTATATTGTGCGTCGTGGCGACTCGCTCTATCTGATCGCTTCCAGAACCGGCACTACCGTACAGCAATTGCGTGCAGCCAACGGTATGTCTGGCGAGCTGATTCACCCAGGCCAGAAACTGCAGATTCCTGTGATGGTGAGCAAGGAAGCCGCCCCTGTAACAGCGACTGCAAACAATGTGGCTGCAGCATCTGCTGTCTCCAATACAATCGCCGCTGTATCTGAAGTCAATCACCAGGTGAGAAGAGGTGAAACACTCTGGCGCATCGCCAGACGCTATGGCACATCCGTGAATATGCTCAGAAGTGAAAACGGTCTTGCAAATGACCTCTTGCAGGTTGGACAGGTCCTGAAAGTCAGCATGCAGTCCTCTGGCTCCAGATAGCAGATTTCCTTTAATTTCAATAACAGCTTCAAGCGTGCAGATTTCTGACATCTGCTGGACCGCAATGCATTAGAATGCCTGACGCTGGATTCCCGGACCCACTGGATAGTCAAAAGGAAGCGCAGTTATGTGGAAACTCTTGCAGGCTCTGGCCCTGTTCATCACTGCAGGACTTGTTTACGCCAAGGACGTTTTCCAGGTGTTCGGCATCAATGCCGATTCTCCGCTGATCATTGCAGCAGGTCTGGGCATTACCACCATGTTGATGTATCGCTCGGCGGTATCACTGCTGGCAATGGTATTGTTCGGGCTTATGATAAACCTGCCGGATGAAACACTTGCTTACTACAGTCTGGACAGGGACATTCTGTTGGCTGCCGGAATCACCACGCTCATTCTTCCCTGGATTCACAAAATGGCGCAAAGCTGATCAGCTGTGGTCCTTGATGTAGTTCCGTTCATACTCCGCCTGCGCGTGGTCTTTTTCCTTTTTGGTATTCATAGCCACTGCACGGGCCTTGCTGAATGAACGGTCCCGGGTCTTTTTGGTGCTGATGGCAGGGGCCGTGAATTGCCTTTCCAGATCCCGACTCTCGCAAGCAGGACAGTCCGGCGTATCATTGAGTCTGACGAGCTTTTCAAACTCGGATTCACAGTTTTTGCATTTGTAGAGATATATTGGCATGGGTAAATCATACTATAGTCCCTGCCCTGCCTGGAATCCTCTGAATTGAATCCGGACTGATGCTGCAGGGGCAGTACCTGAGCCCTCACGGTGAGCCCCCGGATCAGGATTATCGTCATGTTATTGCCACAGGAAGAAACAGGATATACCGATGAAGATGCCGGAAGCACTCTACAAACAGTATCTGCAATCGCTGTCTGTCAATGTTGAAGACTTTCGCAGACTTGCAAAAGAGCTGAGAGCCGGGGATAAGAGCGCTGACCAAAAGATCAGGGCCATTGCCCATACCCTGCACGGCTCAGGTGGCACTTTCGGCCATCCCGAAATAAGCGCAGCAGGCAAAGCCGTAGAGCACGCAGATGCTGCCAGCCTGGTCAGGAATCTGATCAACCTGGTCCAGGTACTCAAGACTGTCCTTGATGGGAAAAACCAGCAGGTGACGTCCGATACATCCGCAGCCCCTCCGCAAAATGAGGCTCCTGCACCTGTTCCACAAACTCCCTCAACGCCGGACAAGCGCCCCGGAATATTGCTGGTTGAAGATGATCCGGAATATCAGCAATTACTCAAGAGTGCTTTCAGGGAAGCGGGTGACCAATACAGACTGGTCATTGCTGACACAGCTGCCAAGGCAATGGATCTGGTGCTGAGACAGAAATTTTCACTCATCCTGCTTGATCTCGTGCTTCCGGACCGGGATGGTCGTGAAATCCTGAGAAGCATGAAATACGAATTCAGCATCAAGACTCCGGTATTAATCCTGTCAGCAATCGACAAGGACGTTGTGCGGGTGGAATGCATGAGCCTGGGCGCAGACAAAGTAATCGTCAAACCATTTGATCCTGCTGAACTGATCAGTAATGTCGGGAATATTCTTGCGGGACGCACTGAAACCCTCACACTGGTGCCAATTGGCTCAGAAACCGGCCCCGCCCCACTGAATGAAGAGGAAAAGTCCCGGGTTACCATTCTGGCGGCAGATGACGACCAGATGCAGGGCAAGTTCATCAGTGAACGTCTGGGCAAGGAAGGCTTCAATGTGGAACTTTTTGATAATGGCACCTCCACATTGCAGGCGCTGGCCCGCAAGAATTATTCACTTCTGATTCTTGACGTACAAATGCCTGGCAGTAATGGTTTCGAAGTGCTCAAACGCGTCCGCAATGACATGAATCTTGCAGATTTGCCCATCATCATGCTTACTGCAATGGGGAGCGAAAATGACATCATCAAGGCCTATGATCTCGGTGCCGATGATTACATTCTCAAACCCTTTTCTGCCATACAGCTGGTAGCGCGCGTCAAAAGCCTGCTCAAACCCCGGAAAAGAAGTGCCGGATAAGTCCCGGTCAAGGCACTCTCCATCCTTGACCCGGCATGGGGTAAACTCTTGCTGGAGGATTCATGATGAGTAAGTTGCTTTTTACTTTCCCTGCCCTGCTGTGCTGTGCTGTGCTGATGGGGGCAGAGCCCGGAGAACAGACGCAGTTGGTGCCTGACGCCGACCCTGACAACCTTGAGCAAATACCATCAGTCAATCTGGTGCTGAACGGGCGCAGTACTGATGTAATGGTGGAAAATCCCGACAACCCGCTTGTTCTGCTCCAGACCAACCGTGGCGACATGGTATTTGAGCTTTTTCCGACAGAAGCGCCGGCTACAGTCAACCACTTCCTTGGCCTTGCTGACGGGACCTTGCCATTCGTTGACCCGGCAATTGGTCAGCAGGTCATGCGCCCTTTCTATAACGGGCTGGACTTTCATCGAATCACCAATGGATTCCTGATTCAGGGAGGCAGCCCCAATGGCACTCCTTCCGGCAACCCAGGCATTACTGTTCCAGACGAAATAAACGCCCTGAGCCTTGGCCTGGACAGAATGCCTGTACTAGATCGGGACGGCGTTCCAAATCCGTTGCTGGGAATTCGCAGTGAAGAGGATTTCAGGAACCGTGTGCTAAAGCCTCTGTACAAGGACATGAACATCACTGACTCCACTATACTGGAAGCCAGGGCAGGGCAGGTGCGCGAACGACTGGAAAGCCTTTCGATCAAGGATCTCTATGAACTCGAGGGTTACCGCTATAGTCAAAGGGTAAGATCCCGCGCACCTGCAGCAGGCTCCCTCGGCATGGCCAATCATGGCCCCGGAACAACCGGATCACAATTTTTCATCACCCTCACTGAAGCCGACTGGCTGACCGGTCGCTACAATTTCTTCGGCAAAATCCGGGCCGGGGAAAATGTACTGCAAACCATTGCCCGCACACGGGTGGATGACAATGATCGCCCCATCGAAACAATCAGTATACTTTCAGTCACCCGGATCAGGATGGAAGCACTCTGACCAGGCTACATCCCCCGGGATAGTGGTCTGGTTTGAATTTCAACAAGGATTGGGAAAGCGGCTTGGCACTATTGGGTCTGAGACCGTCTGCGGCATGGATGCCGCAGTCGAGCCCCCACGGATGGGTACACGGCGTGTCGAAGAACCAATAGTGCCAAGTCGCTGATACACAATGAATCAAAAACAAATTCAAACCAGACCACTATCCCGGGGAATCCCCATTGAGCCCTGCTGTTTCTTCTGTGCATAATCAGCCAACAACAATAAGGGGCACGCAATGCAATACAAGAATCTATGGCCATTGATGATGTCCGGCTTCCTGTTCATTGGCAGTGTAAATGCCCAGGGCTTACTTGCCGGAGAAAGGGAAGCAAAGATCATTCCCATAGCAGGGGTAGTATCAGAACAGGCAAGCTGGAATCTGGTATGGGCCGATTTCGTCACTGCCGACGGGATTACAGGCGTAGCCGATGGCGGTGTGATTTTTGCCCAGGAACAGACCGACAAGATCATCAAGCTCACGAGAGATGGGCAGCAATTCACGCTTTTTGAAAACATGAACGGCCCCGGTTCGGTTTCCATCGATACCAGCGGCAGAATTTTTGCTGTCCTCAGAACTTGCACGGAACCCCTCAACGATGAATTGGCTGGTTGCAATGAACTGACCCGTGTCGTACAGGTGGCTCCGGAATTTCGGTTGCTTGCCACAAACTTCCCTGATGGACGCACACTGGGCAGGCTCAATGACCTGATTGCCGACGGCAATGGAGGGGCATATTTCACCAGCCGGGGCGCCTACCATGTCGATGCACAAGGTGTGGTCACAGTGGTTGAAGAACAAGACCTGATTTCCAATGGCATCATGCTTGACCGGAATGGCCGCACTTTGTATGTGACCAACAATACCGAGGTGCTTGCCTTCGATGTAGCCCCTGATGGCAGCACGTCAAACCGCCGTAATTTTGCCGGGCTCGATGGAGACCGGGGCGGGGATGGCATGGCCATAGACAATGAAGGAAGACTCTATGTTACGGCCAGTCTCGGGGTTCATGTGATTGCAGAATCCGGGGAGTATCTCGGGTTGATACCCACACCACGAAATCCGATCACACTGGCATTTTCAGGCCCGGAAAAAAAGACGCTCTACGTTCCCATGATGGGAGCTGTAGGCCCTGATGGCAAAGCCTGGACAACACCGGAAGGTATCCGCAACATTGCCATGACCATCTATACACTGCCAATGCTGACCAGCGGCTTTACCGCTCGCCCCAAATAATATTCTCCGGCGTTTCAGCCGTCGAAAACTTCACGCTGATAGGGTGGCAGGGAGTCAAGTATGCCGCGGCCGTAGAATCGTGTCAGCAGTCGTTCATCCAGTATCGTGATTACTCCCCTGTCACTCTCCTTGCGCAGCAGACGGCCACTTGCCTGGATCAGACGCAAGGCTGCTTCAGGCACGCTGATTTCCTGGAACGGATTCCGACCCTGTGCTTTTACCCATTCGCCGAGGGTGGCATCCACCGGATCATTGGGCACCGGAAAGGGAATTTTCGCGATTACCACATGCCTGCAATAGGCACCGGGAAGGTCGATACCCTCGGCCAGTCCTGCCAGTCCGAAAATAATACTGCTTTTGCCTTCATCTACAGCGCTTTTGTGCAAGCGCAGGAGCTCCTGTTTCGAGTAATCATCCTGGGCAAGAACACGATTTCGGAAAACCGGATCAAGTGCAGACAGTACATCCAGTAACTGCCGCCGCGAACTGAAGAGCACCAGGCTGCCACCAGGCTCAAACAGTATTTTTGGCAAAATTGTAGTGATTGCTGCTGTATGTGCCTCGACTTTGGCGGGATCAAAACCACTGCGCGGCAATCTCAGAACTGCCGCCTCGGTATAATTGAATGGACTGGCAATACGATGGCAGGCACTGCTTTGCGGCAAGCCACAGCGTCTGGAGAGAAATTCGAAACTTCCCATTGCCGTCAGGGTTGCCGAGGTAAGTACCGCGCCATAGCAGGTATCCCATAGTTTTTCCTGCAGGTTTTCCGCTGCCATAACCGGACTTGTTGACAGCGTGGTATCGGGATTGCTGCTGCTTTCGTTGAATGTCAGCCATCTGGCACTGGGGATGGCGCCGATTTCATCAGATCTGGAAAAGTGCAGACAGCAGATTGCAGCCGACTCCATTCTGCTGAGGGCTGCACCGAAGAGCAGAAACCAGGACTCGGCCTGCATGCGATCCATCTCGCCCTGTTCTTCTTCCATACAGGCTTTCAACACTTCATTTATTCTTTCCAGTTTTCCTGCCATACCGGCAAATTCGGCACCCAGCGCATCAATACTCATTGCCACAGCAGGCTCGACTACCCCAATGGGAAATACAAACTGGCTGGTTTCTCCGCGCGCAGAAACTGATTCAGCCCTGCTGGCATATTCCTGTAACAACAGCATGACTTCCTGCAGCTTTTCACGGGCAGTCCTGGAAAGATCAGCTGCTCCGCTCAAAAGGTCTGGGAGATTTCCCTTGTCCTGCAGTGCCTGATCCAGCCGATTTGCCGCAACCGGAAACTGTTCAAGCCAGCGGTCAGTTGTACCAAGTCGCAGCACATGTGAAAAATGACTGATGCCCTTGACCGGCAACTGGTGTGCTTCGTCAAAAACATAGATGGAATCTCCCGGTGCGGGCAGGATGACACCACCGCCTAACGCAAGGTCGGAAAGCACCAGGTCGTGATTGGCCACCACACAGTCCACTTTTTCCAGATTGTTGCGATTCCGGAAATAGCAGCAGCTGCTGAAATAGGAACAACGAGGACCGCTACACTGACCGTGCTCAACTGCCACTGCCCGCCAGGTGTCATCCTCAAGTACCTGGGGCCAGTCATCACGATCACCCTGCCATTGCCCACTTGCAACACTTTCCAGCATTTGCTCATAAAGGACATGGTCATTTTTCCCTGTTTCTGCAATCTCCATCTGGAACAGGTCACGCAAGGCGTCTGCACTGCTATTGTTCCTCAGCGCGTTGTCCAGTTTGGAAAGACAGAGATAGCGACCACGTCCTTTGGCCAGGGCATAGGTGAAATGCAAGTCAGAATTACCCAGAAGATCCGGGATGTCCTTGTGCAGGACCTGTTCCTGCAAAGCAACTGTAGCCGTGGCTATCACCAGCTTCTTGTCCAGGGCCTGGGCTACAGGGATTGCGCCAAGCAGATAGGCAAGTGTCTTGCCTGTACCGGTACCGGCCTCCACCACACAAACACCGGGTTCTGCAGAAATACGCCTTCCCTCTTCATCCTGCTCAACAGCACAAAGGGTTCTGGCTATCTCGGCAATCATTTTTTTCTGACCCGGACGCGTCTGCAATTCCCTGCGCTGCAGAATCATGGAAAAGTTATGCTGGATGGTTTTCTTGAGGTCGTCGCTTGGCATCAGTATGGGGAAGAAAAAGAGGCAGCCTGCTGACTATAGTTGAGGGTAGGGATTGCCGCCATTATCCTGACCGGAATCAGGAAGATGGCAGCTGTCTGGCGTGTGTATGCCGCAATTGTTGTGATTCAGATTTTCTCAGCACCGGATTGGCATACATCTGCAGCACATAGGGATGCAGTTTGCTGTCCATCACCGCCAGTCTTTCTTGCAGTTCCTTTCTTTTCTGCTCAACAATGGCGGCGCTGACACCGAACATTTCAGGCAGTCTGCTGAAATCCATATAATCCTGCTGAATGCTTTCCAGTGCCAGATAGTTGACCAGATGCAGCTTGTACAGGCATATGATCTGGTCATCAATCAATTCGGCTGCGCCCTCGGCAGTTATGCTGTCATGCACCTTTACAAGTTCACCAAAGCTGACATGAACAGTTCCCTTTTGCCCGATCATGCCAGCCAGTATGCTGTTTACATCTGTATTTTCATCCTTGTCAAAGCGCCCTGCTCTTTCTATGGATTCAAGCTCAATGGCCTTGTACTGGTCACAGGGATCGAATTCATACGAAATCGCTACCGGAACTATATTCAGTTGATTGACGCTTTCATGCAGTTCCTGACGTACTTCCCCTTCACGTCCGGCCATATGCAGCATCTTGATGATGGCGCTCTCGGTTTTATCAATCCCGTCCTTGGCACGGCCTTCCCGCTGAGCTATCCAGACATTCTCGCCGGTCTTGATGCAGTGCCTGATATAGGCTGACAATTGCTTGCTTGCAGCCAGCTTGTCCCGGCCCTGTACGGAGCGTTTCACAATGAAACTCTTGTTGAGCTTCATCAGTCTGGAAAGAAAAGGACGCTTGAGCAGGTTGTCGCCGATTGCTATCTGCAAGGTATCGAAGCCGTGGTGATAAAGCATGTAGTTCACCAGCGCGGGGTCCATGGTGATGTCCCTGTGGTTGCTGATGAAAAGATAGGAAACTTCCGTATCCAGGTTTTCGAGTCCGCTCTGGGTCAGGCCATCTGTGGTGGTTTCAATAAGTTTGTCGAGATATTTCTCGATGACTATCTGGACATCATGGATTTTACTGACATCCCGCAATTCCTGCTTGAGTGCCCGCTGTACAAGACTGGTAACCGGTCCGGGTAACCAGCGATACAGGGTCGGATGACGGAACTTGCCCAGGGCCCGGGAAAGCTCAAGGTCTTGCACCAGTTCTGCAACAACCTGACGGACCTCGTCGTCCCGATAAGGCCTGATATCCTCAAACTGTTGCATTTACTGACACCCTTCCGGGCTCCTGATTGATCAAGGCGGGCATTCTAGCAAGATCAATGATGGCAAAGTAACTTTTGATAAAACCGGACTGTGGCTTGGTCAGAATTTCACCAATATCGTGGATAGAACCACCTGAATCTGATCAAAGAGCATCATGTTGGCAACTGTATCCCCAACAACCAGGCAAACAGCAGTAAACAGCCGGCGAGCGCCAACTTCATCAGGTGACCGTTACCCAGCCCACCCAGCCAGCGCCCGGGAGCATTCAGATACAGCAGAGCACCGGCCAGTAGCGGCATGAACAGCGCCCCGGTAACGGCATACAGCACCACGATCCATACCGGTCTGCCAAACCACAGCAGCAGCATGGGCACAAAGCAGAGATACACCAGGAAACCGCGATAGGGAATGCTGTGCGTAATACTTTGCGGTTTTGCCAGCACTGAACCTTCCTTGCGGTAATAACTGAGAAAATTGGCAAAAAGATAGGGAACACCATTCCAGACACCAATCATGGAACTGAACACTGCCCCCCAGAAACCGAAAAGGAAAATCCACTTTCCACTCTGTCCGGCATAGGGCACAAGTCTTTCTGCAAGCACCACGGCCATGTTGTTACCTGAAACCACTTCCGGTCGAATACCCGCAGCCAGCAACATTACGGCAATTGCAAACAAGGCAGTCAGGGCATAGGCTATACCGAGATCCCAGCGCATCGTGGTCATCTTTTCCCTGCCCTGCCATCCGGCTTCCTGCATCCAGTAACCATAGCTCATCAGCGTAACACTCCCACCAACTCCCCCCATCACACTCAGCACGGAAGCCAGACTGCCATCAGGCATGGTTGGCGTGAACAGACCATCCAGGAATCCCGGTGTCTGCGGCAGTACGAGAACAGCACACAGCATGATCGTGACAAACATGATGCCGATGAAAGCCTTCATGAGATTTTCCAGCAGCCGCCAGGCCCCTGCCAGCACGATAAAAAAAGCCACTACAGCATGAATCATGCCCCAGGCAGTAACACTCAATGCAGGGAAAAGCGCATAGGCAGCAAGTCCTGTAGCAGCCATCATTGCGGCTGCTACCATGAAGCTCCAGAAAATGAGGAATATGAAAAAATAGGCAGTAACCAGTTTGGGCAAATGGACTATCCAGCCTTCCAGTAGCGTCGTACCCGTAGCCAGTTGCCAGCGTCCTATCCCTTCATTGAGACAGAATTTCAGCAGCCCACCAATGGCAACTGCCCAAAGCAGGGTTGTACCGTATTGTGCGCCCGCCACAGCAGCTGCCACGATATCACCAGCACCCAGACCCGTTGCTGCCACCACAAGTCCGGGCCCACAATTTCTGAAAACCCCGGGGATTTTCATGACGGGATTGCAGTAATAGTCATTCCAGCACGGACGCAGACTTGATCATCGTGGGTTTCAGTGGCAACGAATCGAGATAATTGCCCCCATCTTCCCAGAGCCTGCCCTGGTCCAGTCCGCCACCCGGATCACCCACCTGCAGGAAACTGTCCACAACTTCCATACCACTGACCACTTTGCCGAATACCGTGAAATTGTATTGTGGCGCAGCAAGCCTGTTGTTCTCGATATAATTGATGAAAACCTGGGTTGAATTGGTATCTGGACCTGCCTTTGCAAAAGCAAGCGTTCCCCGATCGAGAGAAAAAAGCGTGGGGTCGTCATCAAAATTGTTGTCTGCCCAGTCCTTGTAACCTTCCCGCCAGTTGATGCCGAATTGGGCAACAAAACCCGGTACGACTCTTGATACAGGCGTTTCGTTGTAAAAACCATTATTGACCAGCTCGACAAACCTCGCTGCTGCATTTGGCGCCGCCTGTGGGTAAACCTCAATAATGAGGTCACCGGCATCGGTCTGCATGCTGATGGTGCGTTTTTCATTAAGTTGTGGCACCTGGTCTTCCAGTCCGGGCAAAGCCACAAGCTCATGTTGCAATGGCATAAGCGGGGCAGAAACAGATTCAGCAGACACTTCAGCTGTCTGTTCGCTTGAAGTAACCGCATCCTGACCGCAAGCAACCAGCAGAACAGAAACAGTCAAACACAGAGACCGGGAAAGGACATTCACCATGATTTCACTCCAAAACAGTTCAAGCCCGCGAAACTACCAGATATGGCGCTTTCTTTCTAACCCCCCCTGCTTTCAAACAGCACCCTGAATCGGCATTCCGGCAGGTTCACGGATCGAAACCATGACTGAGAGTCCCTGCCCGGGGGTCTGCTGCCAGTCCACGGCAGCAGAAATTTCTGCAACCCGCTTGCGGATATTATTGATCCGGTTACCAAGCTCAGCACTGTCATCAAAACCACTGCCATTGTCTGAAATCGTGAAAATCCAGTTGTCGCTTCGTTTTCGGATATCGACAGTTACCCTGTCTGCACGGGCATGCCTGATGATGTTGCTGACCAGTTCCTTGAATATCCTGTTGAGGTTGTAACTCACGTTCGCGGGAAGAATCACCTGGGGCAACATCATTTGCTGCTTCCAGATCACGTGATGTCCGGATCCCTGTAGTCGCAATTCAGTTTCTTCCCGCAGGTCAGCAAGAAAATCTGCCAGCAGCTGATCCGGATAATTGGCTCGCGAAACTGAATCGCGCAAACTTTCGAGAGCAGCAGAAGCGAGAGAGCCCAGTCTTGTCTCACGACCGGCATGGACTATGGACAACAATTTGGATCCGAGATCATCATGCAGGTCACGGTAGATTTTCACACGTTCAGCCTCTGCTGCCTGATCAAGTTCACGTTGGCGTTTTTCCTCGAAAGACTGCTCTATAAGTTTTCTTGAAACCTGAACTCGCGCTTCAAGATCCCGATTCAGGGTTTCTGCCACTTCCAGTGCTGCAAGAAATCGCCTTAACAAGAGCCCCAGAAAGACCAGCTGCATCAGCGGAAAGGCCAACTGGCTCATATGGAATGCAGATTCCCATTCATTCCCGCGCCAGAACATCAGGTGCACAAAATCACTGATGAACAGTGCAAATTGCAGCAGTACAACTGCCGTAATGACAATCGCCAGCATCTGTTTGCGTTTCCATGCCCTGATGAATACCTTGCCCAGTGCATGCAACAGCAGCAAACTGCCCAGCAGATGAATGATATAGGCGCCAAACCACCAGACCTCAATGATCATCAGTACATGCCAGATCATGGCGGTGAGCAGCCATAGGTAGACAAGCTTGCGTCCCCTGCGGAAATCAAGGTCCAGTACCTTTTCCAGAAACAGCCAGAACAGGAATATCCAGCAATCAATGGCAACGTGAACCAGTGGCAGCCACAAGGCATAGGGAAACGGGTTGTAGTAAATGACCATGTGTGTGCTTACCACCAGCCAGCACGCGCTCATGCCGGCAAAAATGATATTCACACGGTCCTGCCGCCTGACCAGCCATAGGACGAACGACAACAGTGTAACGAGAACACCGAATATCAGGCACCAAAGATTGATAGTAACCTGACGGAACAAACGCTGTTCGAGCAACTGGTTGAGATGTTGTGAAGGCCCCAGCAAAATCTGGGCAAAGCCTCCCCCAAGGAAAGAAGACTGGAACCTGACATGGACTGTATTGCCTCCCTCACGCCAGTTTGAATTCTGGATATCTACCAGCCTGGGATGGTTCCATGCGATGGTCTGATATCCCTCCCGGTAACTGTCGCCACCAATTCGCTCATTGTTGAAAAAGACATCTATGGAGTGGTTGTAACGGAAAAAATAGAGCGCCTGGAGAGCACTGCCCTGAGGCCTCTGTACAGAAAACCTGAACCAGTAAACACTGGTCACTGTCTTGCGGATCAGACAATACGGAACCCCACGGCAGCATGGCAGGTTTCCAGTCCGCATCATCTGCCGGCGGCTGCAGGCTGTCAGCAACTACAAATTCAATTGCAGCTATTTCCAACAGCTCCTGACCACTCTGGGCGAGACAGCCAGAACTCGCCAGCATCAGCAAGACTGCAGACAACATCAATCGCAAAAAATGTACACTTTGCAACGAGGCCTGCGAATAATGGGAGTGCCGGAAAGTCACTGTATCTGGTTCTGCATCAATAATAACTGAAACACAATGATACCCTTTGCAGCAGTATGTCAAACGCCATGAACGGGGCTGTTTTCCTCGAGCTTGCGCAATCGGCCTGCGATATCTCTGTAAGAAATGTGCATTTTGCCCTTGACCATGTACTTGCACCGGGCCGGCCCACTGATACTACCCCCTTAAGGGGGGTATATTTCCCCTCAGGCATTCTGTAATGTGCCTTCCGTATATCTGTTTATTCCATGAAATCAATGATCGCCAAAGGTTCAGCACTTGTTGTCGAAGACAATCCTGATGCAAGGGAATGGCTGGTTTAGTGTCTTGGCGAAGCATATCCCCGGATGCAGATTATCCAGGCCGACACGCTCAAGGATGGCATGCAGCATGCCAGAGCTGGCCGAATTGACCTGGCACTAATAGATCTCGGGCTGCCCGATGGCAACGGCATGGACCTGATCCGGGAGCTGCGATCCACGCAGATCGATTGCCAGGTTATCGTTGCCACCATATATGATGATGACAGGAATCTTTTTACTGCACTCAAGGCAGGTGCTCAGGGGTATATTCTCAAGGATCAGGACAAGCACAAGATCATTGGCTATCTCAATGGTCTCAAACAGAACAGACCTGCAATTTCAGACGCCAGCTCCAAAAGGCTCATAGAACATTTCAACCAGCAGGGTAGCGAACTCAAGAATTCCCGATTGACGCCACGCGAACATGACGTGGTGGTATTGCTCAGCCAGGGTTACACAGTAGAACAGGCCGCTTCTTCGCTGGGTATCTCCACGGAGACTGTCCGTGGCTATATCAAATCAATCTACCAGAAACTGGAAATCAGCAATCGTGCCGAGCTTGCCCTGGCAGCGGTCCGTCTTGGCATTACCGGCTGACGGCATCAGGGTTTTTGCCCAAACCATAACGCATGGCAATACCCTGCGCATAAGCTTCCAGTTGCTGTGCCAGTTCATGCGGAAAATCTGTCTCATCTGCCAGCACTTTGTGAAATTCTGCAAGGGAAAGACCTGCACCCGGGATTTCTCCAAGCAAGCGGGCACGGCACCGGTTTTCCCAGTGTTGCAATTCTTCAATCTCCAATGTTTCAGGCCAGTTTCTGGCACGGTAACGGAATAGCAGCTCAGGCATTCTTGAATCATGGAATTGTGAGGCCAGTGGTGCCAGTGACGCCGGAGGCAAGTTGTGCAGTTTCTGCATCAGACGCTTGTCGTGCTCATCAATGAAACCACCACTGTAAAGCTGCAGTTCCGGATCGCCCGGGGAATCAGGAAAATCGGCAGCAAACACTTCCAGCAGTCTGCTGCCCAGATCTTTCACTACCAGGACCAGCGATCGACGCTGTGCTATGACATCCAGATCAATTTCATAGCGGCTCCTGACTGATTCATTGAGTACATTCAGCGGGGCAAGTACAGGACATCGATTCAGATGGACTGTTTTCAAAGCAATTCGCGCCTCTCCTGCATCAAGATTCTCCGACCTGCTGTAAAGTCTGGCTGCTATCTCATCTGCAGTAAGGTCAAGCCAGGGCCGCGGGTCTGCGCACAAATCCAGCACAACAATGCCATTGTTGTTGCGCGGATGTTTCATCAGGGGCATCACCACGCCCAGACACCCCCTGGAAGCCGGGAACATACCCGAGACATGCACCAGCGGCTCCCTGCCTTGCAGGTCAATCATGGGTAGCAGGCGATTTTTCTGTCTGTTGGCATAAAGGTAGTCATAGAGTTTTGGCTGTTTTTCCTTGACCAGCTTTGCCATGGCTATCGTGGCGTATACGTCGGCCAGGGCATCATGTGCGCCTTCATGGGGAATATCGTTTACAGCAGTCAGTGCTTCCAGCCTGAAGCTGGGATTGCCATCCTCGCGGAGCGGCCAGTTGATTCCTTCCGGTCTGAGTGCCTGTGTCGCTCGCAGCAAATCAATGATGTCCCAGCGGGAGTTGCCGTGCTTCCATTCCCGCTCATACGGATCATGAAAACAGCGATACAACATGTGCCGGGTCAACTCATCGTCAAAACGCAGACTGTTATAGCCTGAAACACAACTCCCCGGTTCACTGAAAAGCCCGAGTATCTGCCTGCAGAAATCTGCTTCTGCAATACCTTTCTCAAGTGCAGTTTGCGGGGCAATGCCGGTAATGCGGCAGGCAACGGGATGGGGCAGGAAGTCAGGTGCAGGTTTGCACCACAGGATCACCGGGTCATCAATGACATTCAGATCTTCATCGGTACGTATACCTGCAAACTGGCATGGACGATCCACTTTCGGATCGCTACCGAAGGTTTCATAGTCATGCCAGAAAATGCTTTTGTTCACCGGATTCAGTTACTGACATTCAGTCTGTGGGCAATGCCGTTGTAGTACAGCACACCACTGCCCTGCAGCATATAACCGATATAGATGCGGTGGAGAGCTGCCGTAAGGCTGCCGCTGAATATTTCAAATGACTGCTCGCTCTGCAGGGTACCCACTTCAAAAGCCGGTTCCAGTGACGAAATTTTGCCATCTACCCAGGGCACATAGACCCCATCCAGGTTACGGTAAGACCATGTTTCACCGGTGTCTGTAGTGGTCCGGATGACCATGTAGATATCTCCGGCCTTGCCTACGTCAATGGAGGGTGGAGCCACACTGCCTGCAATTACAACACTGCTACCTGCGGAGAAATCGGTTGCCAGCGAAGTACCGCTGTTCTGCGAGGCTCCTATTCGCAGTACGGGTGGACCTGATCCAGTTGAGGTGCCGATAATCATTTCGGCTGGAGCCGCCTTTTCCGCAATGCTGCTGACCAGTTCCCCCGGGACATTGCCACCGCTACTGCCATTGTTGCCCGAACTGCCTGAGGATACTGTTGAGGTGGCTACAAGCGACGCGGCGGATGTAACCGGCACCGTTACCACCAGCTTGACCAGTGTCTGGTATCCATCCCCTGCAGCACTCAGGTTGGTACCAGAATAACGGGGACCATTGTCTATGATCTCCAGATACATTGTGTGTGTACCAGTCTGGAAAAAATCAAAGGTCTGACTGACATTCCCACTGGTGCCCACTGTCTGTCTGACTTCTGTATCAATGAAATTGTCTCCATCACGATCTTCCACCCCGGGCGGGTGCCAGATCGCGGTTATCTGGTGATT
The DNA here is from genome assembly GCA_030831125.1 of Gammaproteobacteria bacterium. Lineage (GTDB taxonomy): Bacteria > Pseudomonadota > Gammaproteobacteria > Pseudomonadales > Pseudohongiellaceae > CAILUG01. Next base: position 21,067 of record JAURLQ010000122.1, on the reverse strand, counting down.
ATCCGGATCACTTGAGGCGAGGGTGAAAGTCGCAGAAGTCTGACCTGCAGAAGAAACCGTAACACTGGCAGTGGGCGGTTTGTTGTAGCTGACGGTGGTATCAACCTCCAGTGGAAGATTCAGCAGCAGGTGGTTGGCAGCCTCGTCTACTACATAGATTTGCCAGGTACCGGGTATTGTCTTGATTACATCGGTTTCAGCAAAACTGATAAAACCTCCACCACAGGCTGAGTTTGCAGAACACTGCAGCTGCCAGTCCCTTTTTGTATAGATATAACCTGCAGGGTCTACCGCAATCAGAGTGGCGGCAATGTCTATGGCCACCGTGTTGTTGAAATTACCCAGGCCACCGCTGTTGAGTCTCACGAAATTCTGGTTTGCAGTGCTGGCATCGAGTGTGGTGATGGGGTTTCCACCGCCGGCAGAAATGAAGGCATTCTTGTCAACAAACTGGTTGGCCTTGAACAGGTATTGCGTCACATTGGATGGCGCCTGTGGCGGTGGTGTATAAATCCATTCTGCCACCAGTTCTGCCGGATCAAGAGCTTTGGCCGGGGGACCATACAACACCTGTACTGCCCTGATGTCATCCTCGCGGGGATAGGCCAGAAAGTTGTAGGGGTTGGCATACATGATTGATGCCGGGTTTTCGGAGTGTCCCAGCCCGATGACATGACCCAGTTCGTGGACCAGCACATTGACCAGCTCAAAGTCACTGTCCCAGATACTGTTGTCCCGGTTCAACTCCAGATCGCCGTCTGCATAGGGAAAATAGCCAAGGGAAGTGTTGTATTGCCCGAAATTCGGTCCTGCCCTGCCCGCTGCACCGCCGGCATCACCCCAGTAGATCCTGATCAGGCCATCATACTGCCCCCCCTGGAAATCATCATCGGGGGCATTGGCATCTATGCCCGTCATGACAAAATTGACCCCACTGACCAACTCCCATTGGGCAATGGCTTCGTTGATCAGCGCAACCATTTCGCTGTTGTTGCTGAATCTGGCCGGCGCATCATCCGGGTCGTATACCAGGTTGATAGCTGAATTCCAGCGGCCAAAGGTGTCACTGATCCCCAGGACAGGCGACGCATCCCTTTCCATACCCTCGTCAATGAGGGTTCTGCCCACTGCCGGTACCGCACCAGTGGCAGCCAGAATTGCAATCCCGGGCACCAGAAGTAGTTTTGAAAGCAAACGGGTAATGGACACTTCTGACTATCTCCTGGGCTGACCGGCGAAACCCCTGGTGCTGATGCCGGTTTCGGTAATCCAGCCCGGAGTATAAGAGCCACTTGGCATCATGACCAGTACAAGAGTGATGAGGTCGTGGTCTGCTTTGAATTTCTTCTATCCCGTTGTTGGAGCGACTCGGCACTATTGATTCTTCGACTCGCCGTGCACCCATCCGTGGGGGCTCGACTGCGGCATCTCTGCCGCAGACGGTCTCAGATCCAATAGTGCCGAGTCGCTCCAAAAACCTACTGAAATTCAAAGCAGACCACTACCTGCAATGGAGACAATTCAATTGTCCCGGCAATCCGTGTAACATCCCCGGCACTCAAGTCCATCAGGTCAGGACCCGTTCATACCCATGCAATTCACCGGCACCCACATTCTGTCCATCGGTCAGTTCGAGAGTCAGGATGTAGAGCGCTTGTTTGAGGTTGCAGACCGAATGGAACCCTATACGAAGCGTGAAAAGCGTACGCGCGTGCTTGATGGGGCCATTCTTGGCAACCTGTTTTTCGAACCATCCACCAGAACCCGCGTCAGCTTCGGATGCGCCTTCAATCTGCTCGGTGGCCATGTCCGGGAAACTACCGACATCAAGGCCTCTGCCATCTCCAAGGGCGAATCCCTGTACGATACTGCCAGGGTCATCAGTGGCTACAGCGACATCATTGCGATGCGTCACCCCGTTGCCGGTTCGGTTGAAGAGTTTTCCCGGGCCAGTCGTGTACCGGTGATCAATGCAGGAGACGGGCCTTCGGAACACCCTTCCCAGGCCCTGCTCGACCTGTACACCATCCGCAAGGAACTGAAGATAACCGGACCGGTAGAAAACCTGCGGATTGCGATGGTAGGAGATCTCAAATACGGCAGAACGGTACATTCACTGAGCAAATTGCTAAGCCTGTACAGGAATATCCATTTCACGCTGGTGTCGCCCAAAGAACTGTCCATGCCTGGCGAAATCGTCGATCAGCTTCTCGCCGCCGGTCATACAGTCTGCCAGACAGACAACATGCAGCAGGGCCTGCAGAACAACGATACTGTTTATCTTACCCGTATCCAGGAAGAGCGTTTTGCCAACCAGCAGGAAGCAGACATCTACAGGGGCCGGTTCAGGCTGAACCAGAGCATCTATACCCAGCACTGCAAACCCAATACAGTAATCATGCATCCGCTACCACGTGATTCACGTGCCGAAGCCAATGAACTCGACAATGACCTGAACCAGCACCCGAGTCTGGCCATCTTCCGCCAGACCGACAATGGCGTACTGATAAGGATGGCCCTGTTTGCACTGACACTGGGTGTGGCAGAAGAAGTTGAAAAACATACCGAAGAAGTACACTGGTATACCGACAAGCGTTTTCGTAAATTACCTCCCATGACAGGTGATCAGTAACCTGGCATAACGCCAGGGCAAGATAAAGAAACCGGAAAAAACAGGACTTCTCAATGGATATCGACATCAAGGTACTGCTCAAAGAAATGGTGGATGCTGATGGCTCCGACCTTTTTCTCACTTACGATGCAGCCCCGAGCATGAAAGCCTTCGGCAAGATGGTCCCCATGCGGGAAGAACGATTCGGCAAGGGTGATGTTGCCCGCATTGCCCATGAAATCATGAACGAAGAGCAAAGAGCAGAGTTTGCCAAAGCACCGGAAATGAACCTGGCCATCATGCATGAGGGAATCGGCCGCTTCCGTGTGAATATATTCCAGCAACGCGGTGAAGTCGGCATAGTCGCCCGAACCATCAAAACCGATATTCCTGATTTCAAAAAACTGGGTTTACCGGAAGTGCTCACCCAACTCATGATGAACAAGAACGGCCTCATCCTTTTCGTTGGCGGCACAGGATCAGGTAAATCAACCTCTCTTGCTTCCCTTATAGACTTCCGCAACCAGAATCACGCCGGTCACATCATTACGATTGAAGACCCGGTTGAATTTGTGCATCCCCACAAGAAATCCATCGTTAACCAGCGTGAGGTTGGAGTTGATACCAAAAGCTATGAGGCTGCCCTGCACAACACCCTGCGCCAGGTACCTGATGTAATCCTGATTGGCGAAATCAGGTCGCAGGAAACCATGGAACACGCGCTGGCTTTTGCAGAAACCGGGCATCTCTGTCTGTCAACCCTGCATGCCAACAACGCCAACCAGGCACTGGATCGCATCATCAACTTCTTCCCGGAAGAAAGGCACAAGCAGCTTTTCCATGACCTCTCCCTTAACCTGAGAGGTTTTGTGTCACAGCGCCTGATCCCGACCGTTGATGGCAAGCGTGCCGCTGCCATTGAAATCCTGCTGGGTACACCGCGTGTGGCCGAGCTCATCAAGAATGGCAAGATCGAAGAAATCAAGGAAGTCATGGAAAAATCCGAAAATATCGGCATGCGTACTTTCGATTCGACGCTTTACCATTTGTACAAGGAAGGCAAGATCACACTGGAAGAAGCACTGCGCAATGCCGATTCCAAAAACAACCTGCGCCTGAAAATATCACTTGCTGAAAGTGATGTTGAAGGCAAGAGTGCAGATGAGCTTACTGGTGGCCTTTCTCTCGTCGACAAGGATGAAGGCAAACGTCACCTCTGAACCACACTGCCGCATGACAAGCGGTTCGCATGAAACATCGAAACAGCATGAACAGGATCAGGGTTCTGAACGGCACATGCAAAGGTGCATTCATGCTCACTTCTGACGCCTCTCGGCAGGACCGGGGCAACGAGGAGTTGCCTGAAGCTGTGCAGCTGGGCAGGGAACACCTGCTGATCATTTGCATCATTTCCGGCGGCTGAATCAGGTAAGTGTTGCTACCAGTGTTTTCAGCTGCGGCTTCATGACCTTGCCCATGGCATTGCGGGGCAGTGCCTCCATCAGGCAGACACGTTGGGGAATCCTGTATGCCGACATGCGCTCCCTGCACCACTCTCTCAGTATTTCCCGGGTCAGCTGCATGCCCTCCTTGAGGACTATGCAGGCACATACGGCCTCGCCCCAGGTGTCATCCGCGATACCTATCACCGCACATTCCGCGATGGCTTCGTGGCTCAGCAATACGCTTTCAATTTCAAGTGCCGAGAGTTTGTAACCACCAGACTTGATGATATCGATTGATGATCTGCCCAGTATCCGGAAATATCCCCGATCAAGTTCGGCAGTATCACCAGTGCAGAACCATCCATCCCTGAATGCTTCCTGCGTGGCTTGTGGATTTTGCCAGTATTCATTGAAAACATTGTCACCCCGGATACGGATTTCACCCGGCACATGGTCGTCAAGTATCCTGCTGTCGTCCTCATCGAACAAAACCACCTCCACTCCCGGCAGAGCCTGACCGACAGCCCCTGCCCTGCGCTCACCCTCCAGGGGATTGGAAATGGTCATGCCGGTTTCAGTCATGCCATATCGTTCAAGCAGGCACTGACCAGTGAATGCCTGCCAGTCTGTAAACAGTTTTACAGGACAGGCCGCAGATCCACTGACCATCAGACGCATGGCGCTGAAACCATCACGAATCCTTGCCTGTTCAGCAGGGGGGAGGCCCGGAAGATGCTGAAGGATCTTCACGTAGATAGTTGGCACGGCCATGAACAGGGTCCAGTCGCCGGCAGCAACGCCACGCAGCACGAATTCTGTATCGAAACGGGGAAACAGTGTGACGCTGGCACCGGACCACAGGGCGCAACACAACACATTGATGATGCCGTGGATATGATGAAGCGGCAGGAACAGGGGAATCCGGTCAGTGGCAAGCCAGTGCCAGGCTTTGATCAGCGTGGTGATCTGCGCACGGATATTCCTGTGGGTACTGACAACTCCCTTGGGCCTGTTGGTGGTGCCACTGGTAAAGAGCATCATGGCACGCCGGTTGTCTTGCAGTACCGGCAGTGACCTTATGTCAACGTCAAGCAATCGATCTATCGCTACAAGGGAAATACCAAGCCGCAAACACAGTGGTGCCAGACCGGCCAACTGCTTGTGCCGGTCACCACTGACCAGAATCACTGACACGCCAGCTGTTTCCAGCACATGTTCAAGCTCAGGCAGGGCAGCATGAACATTAAGCGGCACAGCAATACCGCCAGAGCGCCAGATCCCCAACAGGGACGTGACATAGTCGAAACCCGCCGGCATGAACATGGCAATCCGGCGCTCCATCAGATCCTGCTGCTGACCCAGCAGACCACTGGCAAGACGGACAACCCTGTCTTCGAGCGCTGCATAACTGAGAGCATGATTGCCATCCAGCAGGGCCACACGCTGATTGGCGCTGTGAAGTGGAGGAAAGGTCATAGAGGTTTCAGCCATGATCAAGCCTCCACTATTGCCCTGAGCAGGAAATAGAAAAGTGATGGGCACAACAGACAGCCTGCGCCGGTATAGAAAGTGGCGGTCAGCGCACCATAGGGCACCAGTTTCGGATCCGTTGCCGCCAGACCACCCGCCACCCCGGAAGTAGTCCCCATCAAACCGCCGAAAACCATTGCGGAGGCAGGGTTGTCGAGCCCGATCAACCGGGCCACCCAGGGCGTGCACGCCATCACCAGTACTGACTTCACTACCCCGGTTGTCACACTCAAGGCCATGACTGCAGAATCTGCACCAAGGGCTGCACCGGTTACCGGGCCAACGATATAGGTAACAGCACCAGCCCCAATGGTTGTGAGACTCACTGCATCCCTGTAACCGAACAATGCTGCGGTTATTACACCAACAACAAAAGACAGTGCAACACCAATGAAGATGGACAATGTACCAACAAGTCCCGCCTTGCGAAGCTCGCCCAGTTTTACACCAAAGGCAGTGGACACAATGGCAAAATCACGCAGCATGCCACCACCCATCACGCCGATTCCGGCCAGCAAGCCCAGGTCGGCTACTCCCCTGCTGCCTCCTGTAATGTTGCCCGCCCACCATGCAGCACCAAGCCCGATCAGGATAGCGATTGCTGAACCGTGGATACGATTATGGGTCAGACGGGCTGAAAGGTAATACGAGAGGACAACGAGCAGGCCAACTACAGCAAAAGCTGAAACAAGTCCGTTGGCAACTACAACCGATTGCAAGGCATTCATCAGGAATCTGCACCCGGAGTTGCCGAGTCATGTTGGCTGGAGGCATTGGCGCTTCGTGAGAGCACCGGTACCAGCGCAAAGCTCAATACTACTGCAACCACTGCCGCCACAATGGCGAGCATGCCACCGTTCACGGCGGCCACCACGTTCTGGCTGGCCGCCATCGCAACAACGATGGGAATATACATGGCGCTCCAGAAACGGATGCCCTCCCCCGCAGCACCTTTGACAAGCACTGCCAGACGGGGTGATTCACACACCACTACCAGCAGCAGCATGGCTATGCCCACACCACCCACATTGGCCTGTACACCAAGCCACTGCCCAAGCAACTCACCCGTGAACTGCCCAACGAGCAGACAGACCGACAACAGGGCCACACCATAGATAATCATTTTCGTCCCCTTTCACAGCCAGCATGATAACCGGATTCGGGATCAGTGCTCGCGCGTAGAGAAGAATTCCAGTTCAGGCCAGCGTTCTTCAGTCAATGCCAGGTTCACGCGTGTTGGCGACAGATAGGTCAGATGACCTCCGCCATCTATGGCAAGATTATCCGTTGCCTTGCGTTTGAATTCCTCAATTTTTGCAGCAGGACCTTCTACCCAACGGGCTGTATGGACATTGACTGGCTCATAGACACAATCAACGTTGTACTCATCCTTGAGCCGGAAGGCCACCACCTCAAACTGCAGTACACCTACCGCGCCGACAATCAGGTCATTGTTTTTCATTGGCATGAAAACCTGGGTCGACCCTTCCTCTGACAGCTGGGTGAGCCCCTTCTGCAGCGACTTCAGTTTCAATGGATCCTTGAGTCGAATGCGCTTGAACAACTCGGGAGCAAAGTGCGGAATACCGGTAAAGTGCAACTCTTCACCCGTGGTAAAAGTATCACCAATCTGTATGGTGCCATGGTTGTGCAATCCAACGATATCACCGGAAACCGCATATTCGGCCTGCTCCCTGTCACCGGCAATGAAAGTTACCGCATCACTGATACGCACATCCTTGCCCTGGCGCACGTGGCGCATTTTCATCCCTTTTTCATAGGCTCCGCTGCAGATACGCATGAAGGCAATACGGTCACGATGTTTGGGATCCATATTGGCCTGTATCTTGAAAATGAAGCCGGTAAATGTTGTTTCATCCGGCTGAACAATTCTGGTCCTGGTTGCCCTGGCCAGCGGTGCCGGGGCCCACTGCACAAAATGGTACAGCATCTCCTCAACACCGAAATTGCCCAGTGCAGTTCCGAAAAACACCGGTGTCTGCCTGCCCTGCAGATAGGCATCGCGGTCAAAAGTGTGACTGGCGCCTCTAACCAGTTCAATTTCACTTCTGAAATCATCGGCGTAGTGACCCAGAAACCGTGTGGCTTCCACACTGTCGAGTCCCTGGATTTTCTTGACTACCCTTATCTCGTCGGCAAATTCGTGTTCATAGACATGAATCGTGTCGTTGTAGAGGTTATAGATTCCCTTGAACTCCTTGCCCATGCCCAGAGGCCAGAATATGGGGGCACACTGGATTTGCAGTATGCGTTCGATCTCATCAAGCAACTCAATACCATCACGGATGTCGCGGTCCATCTTGTTGATAAAGGTCAGGATGGGGGTATCACGCAAGCGACAGACTTCCATCAGTTTAATGGTCCGTTCCTCGACACCCTTGGCACCATCTATCACCATGAGAACGGAGTCCACGGCTGTCAGTGTCCGGTAGGTATCCTCGGAAAAGTCCTCATGGCCCGGCGTATCAAGCAGGTTCACGGTTCTGTCGTGATAGGGAAACTGCATGACCGATGAGGTAATCGATATCCCGCGTTCCTGCTCCATGCTCATCCAGTCGGAAGTAACATGCCGATCCGACTTTTTGCCCTTTACGGTGCCCGCTTTCTGGATAATGCGTCCATACAACAGCAGTTTTTCCGTAATGGTGGTTTTCCCTGCGTCAGGATGCGAAATGATCGCAAATGTACGCCGTCTGGAAACGTCTGATTCAAAACTGTTCATCAAGGCAACAGGATATCCGCCACTACAGTGGCTGTTCTGGAAACAGGGGGTTAATGCAAAATGTCAGAAGGTGCAGGTTCGTTGCTGCTGAACACTGCCGGCAATAACTGGTAAGGCTTGACCACGACCAGATCATGGGGATGAATATCAGACAGGTTGTTGTCCTGTCCCTCAAGCTTGATGCGATCCTGCAACACACAGACAACTTCCTCGTCTTCGCTGCTTACAACCACACCCCTTTTGTAACCATCCACGGTGTGCAGTGTAATACGGGCCCCTACTTCAGGCTCAACCTGCGGCCTGACAGCATCGGAGGGATTATCTACAAGCAGATCATCGACAGAAAGTGCCATACCGAAACCTGCAGCTGCAACAATGTGCACAATCTCGATTGTTTCAGGGTCGCTGAGGTCTACACGATAAGTGTGGGTATTCTCTGCAGAATGCACAGCATTGCGTTCAGACAGCAGTTTCAGGAAAAGGTTGAGATCTTCTTCGTTCCATTCCAGGACTTCATCTCCAACATTATCGTGTTCATTACTGAACTCGTTGTTGAAACTGACCACATCAGTCTGGATGGTATGTTCAAGGTTGTCAGCCCCGGTCTGAATGGGGATGACCATAGAGACTATGCTGAAGCCTTGTTCATTGTCTGTACTCAAACGCCAGAGAAAGGGTATTTCTTCGCTGATTTCCACCATGCCTCACATCAATGCAGCAGAGACTAACTATGTTTTGTGAAGTATAGCACTGGCATGCTGCTGTATCTGCACTCCATGAGAGCCGGGATGCAAAAATTGTGTCGTGGTTGAAGGATAGTTTTCCACACAATGTATGGATAATCCTGTGGATAACTCTGGTTTACGGCGGTGAAGCACCTGACTTTGTAAAGGTTCTTGCAAATTGCCTAAAATTTGATCAATTAATAATTGTTTACAATCAACAACTTACAAATTCTATTAATGTGCGGTTAAGAAAAGGTCCATTTTTTCCGCATAAAAACGCTCGTGGATGATTTTGTGCATAAAAACAAAGGGTCTCACACAAGTCACAGAGAAAAACCCTGCTTTTTTCGGGTAAATCCAGCACCTTCCATGACAAGCCAATATGCACCAAAAACTGGCAAGAAACCGCTATTCAGAAACCACACGCAACAATTGCTTGTAATCGGACAATCCCTTGAAGATTTTCTGGATACCATCCTGTTTCAGGGTAGTCATGCCATCCCTGATAGCCTGAGCTTTGATTTCTGACAGTTCGGCATGTTTATAGATCAGACTCTGGATGGCATGGGTGCCCACCAGCAACTCGTGTACACCGGTACGTCCCCGGTAGCCGCTGCCCCCGCAGGCATCACAGCCAACCGGTTTCATGAAATTCCATTCTTCTCTGGGCAAGGCCAGCTTTTCCCAATGCTCCTGGCCATATTCCTTGATCAGATGCTCCACATCCCGCTCTTCAGGAGTGTAGCTTTCCTTGCAACTGGAACACAGGGTTCGCATCAGTCGCTGGGCAAGAACTCCCAGCAGCGCATCAGAGAAGTTGACCGGGTCAAGACCCAGGTCAAGCAGACGGGTGATGGTTTCCGGTGCCGAGTTGGTATGCAGCGTAGACAGTACAAGGTGACCGGTCAGTGACGCCTCAACGCCGATGGAGGCCGTTTCCTTGTCTCGCATCTCACCTATGAGGATGATGTCGGGGTCTGCACGCAGGAAGGCACGCATGGCTGCAGCGAAGGTGAAGCCGATCTTGGGCTGCATCTGCACCTGGTTAAGACCCGGCTGTGTAATCTCCACCGGATCCTCAGCTGTCCAGATTTTACGGTCCGGGGTATTGAGGTGACCAAGAACTGCGTGCAGCGTGGTGGTTTTACCGGAACCAGTAGGACCCACCACCAGGATCAACCCATGTGGGTGGGTGGTGATATCCATCAGGTTTTCCATGTTCAGCTTGTTCAGGTTGAGCTTCTCAAGCGGCATGGCACTGCCGGCTGCAAGAATACGCAGTACCGCGCCTTCACCCTGAACTGTTGGCACTGTGGCAACACGCAATTCCACTGCCCGCCCACGAATCTTCAGTTTGCACTTGCCGTCCTGCGGCAGTCTGCGTTCGGAAATATCCAGCCTGGACATGACCTTGATACGGGCAATAAGGGCAGATGTGTGCTCTGCCGGTACTTTGAGCAATTCACGGCACAAGCCGTCAACCCTCACCCTCACGATACCCGGCCCCCTGTCCTTGCCAGCCTCGATATGGATATCCGATCCGCCCAGCTTTTCAGCTTCTATGATTATCCGGTTGACCAGCTGAATGATTGCGGAGGTTGCTGCTGCACCTTCATCATCCTTTTCCTTGTTCTCGTCAAGCTCAACATGTTCTCCTTCAAGGCTCTTGAATACATCATCAAATCCGGCGACATCATCTTCTTCATCCTGGCTGCCACCGAGGTACTGCAGGATATGTTCCGGCAGACCAACACGGAACACATAGTTGCGGGCGTTGAGAATGCCCTGGATTTCCATGATGCGCTGATAATTGCTGGGATCGCTGATCAGAATGACAACTTCTTCCTTGCTGCCCCCAACCGGCACCCACAAATTGTTCCGCAGGTAGCTGGCGCCAAGGTTTTCCATCATGTCTACAGGCAATACTACTTTGGAATCGAAGGCCATATAGGGAACACGATAATAGAGCTCGAGCGATTTGCCGATTTCATCAGCATCAATCTTGTAATCCTCCATCAGGGTCTTGCTGACCGTTCCGCCATACAGACCAACGCTCTTGATAATATCGTCCATGTCCCTGCTGGTGATCTTGCCCTGCTGGACCAGATAGTCATAGGGGCCCTGGGTGCTCTGGAATTCAGTGCGGAATTGTCTCGCCAGCATCTGGGCCACCATCGTGGCATGTTTGAGATCTTCCTTGTCGAATACTGGATCATCCCTGAGATTGATAATCTGGATCACACCAAGAAATATCTCGTCCTTGATGGGCAACACCATCATCGACTTGAAAAACAGTCCCTGGCTTTCGCTGAACTTCTTGTCCCACTTGAGCTGGGGATGGATGTTGCTCAGCTGTTCGGCATCGTAGACATTTTCCACAAGAATGGGGCGCTGGCTGAGCGCCACATAGCCAGCAAGTGACGTGGCACTGAAAGGAACCTTGATGACGATATCGTTGTTCTGGTCAGAACCGATGCCCCCTTTGTATGAAGCCACGATTTCCTTGCCGTTATCAACGCTCTGGTAAATAGTGAACAGCTTGCAACCAAGCATGGTGAGCATGTCCTGCTCAACATCCTTCATGGCTTTCTTGAGGTTCTTGGAGAACTTCAGCTTTTTGTATATCTGTGAGAGTTTACTGACAAAGTCACTATCGGCATTTTTGACGGCCACATTGCCGCTGCCATTGCCCGATGCTGGTTGATCAGTTGTCCCGGAAGATACTGGCTCCTGTAGTGACATCGAAATTACCGTACTGGATTGAGTTTGCCTGAACCATGTTTAACACAAATGCGCCCGGTAAATCCAAGCCATGCCAACGGCGCTTGTGCTAGAATTGTGGGCGCTATTATTCTGCTATAGCGTAACACACCTTGGCACAAATAGGCCCTTTTCCCCCAGATATGAAACTGCCCGCCCGCCTCATATTTCTGCTTTTATTCCTGTGCCATCAGACACAGTCAGCCCAGCTGTCTCTCCCCCGGCTGGACAGTGAGCAACTGATGTGGCTTGGTGACAGAATATACTCCAACGAATGCAACAAACAGACTGCCTGCCTGACAACCTGGAATCAGGGTGAGGATTTTCCATCGCTTGGAATTGGTCATTTCATCTGGTACAGACAGGGTCAGTCGGAAATCTATACAGAAACCTTTCCGGCTCTGCTGGATTTTCTGCAGCGTGAAGGTGTGCAATTGCCATCATGGCTGGATGAGACCGACCGGGAGCAGCCATGGCCGGACAGGGCCGCCTTCATGGCAGCAACAGACGATGAATCACTGGTGGCTCTGCGAAAGCTGCTCTCTGAAACCACAGCCCGGCAAACAGCCTTTATTGCAGAGCGCTTTCGCCTGACAGTGCCTCAATTACTGGATAGCCTGCCTGAAAGCGAAAGTCTTCTGCTCGAATCCCGTATCAGCAGGATTGCCAATTCTGATGTCCCCATGGGTATGTATGCCTTGATCGACTATGTCCACTTCAAAGGAACCGGACTCAATCCGGATGAGCGATACCAGGGCGAGGGCTGGGGACTGCTTCAGGTTCTGCAGCAGATGGAGGACAATGAAGTGTCGCCACTGACAGCATTTGTACGTAGCGCGTCTGCTGTCTTGCAGCGCAGGGTAACAAATGCACCAGTCGAGCGGCAGGAACAGAGGTGGCTCAATGGCTGGCTCAATCGGCTTGACACGTATCTGCCTCCTGCAGGCAACCAATAACAACAACGGTGCTCATTTGAATTACGAACGTGACAACATCCGCAACATGAAGGGCTATGTGTCTGGCGAACAACCTGAACGGCCTGACATCATAAAACTCAATACCAACGAGAATCCCTACCCTCCCACTCCTGCAGTAGGGGAAGCGTTGCGCGGCATACATATCGAGAATCTGCGTCGTTATCCACCACCGACAGCTCTGCCGCTACGACAGGCACTGGCCGATCTGCATGACATTGAAGCTTCCGGCATAATTGTGACCAATGGCGGAGATGAGCTGCTACGCCTGCTACTCGCAACTTTCGTTGCGCCCGACGAGAAAATAGCAACCGCATCACCGAGTTATTCCCTTTATGAAGTGCTGGCCAACGCACATGGCTGCACAATGGTGAACTATCCCCTGCAAGCCGACTGGTCACTGCCCGTTGATTTTGCCGAGCGGATGAATGCAGACGGCATCAAGTTGTGTTTTGTGGTAAACCCCCATGCGCCTTCTGGCACACTGGTCAATGTCGAAACACTTGGCGCCCTGGCTGCAAAATTCAAAGGTGTGCTGGTCATTGATGAAGCCTATGTGGATTTTGTGGATCCTTCACTTTCCTACAGTACGCTACCGCTGATAGCAGCCTATGAAAACGTGATGATCCTGCGGACTTTCAGCAAGGGCTATTCGCTTGCCGGCTTGCGCATGGCTTATGGATTGGGCTCACGCTCTCTTGTGGACCCTATGCAATACAAGACCAAGGACAGCTACAATACCGATCTTATTGCCCAGACACTTGCAAAGGCAGCCATAGAAGACCAGGCTTATGCAGCGGCAACATGGCAAAAAGTCCGCAATGAGCGCACCCGGGTCCGTGAGGCACTTGTGACAATGGGCTTCGAAATACCCACAAGCCAGAGCAATTTCCTGCTGGCCCGGGTACCGGCAGAACAAAGTGCCGAAAGCCTGTATCTTGCCCTCAAGACTGCCGGAATACTTGTCCGGTTCTTCAATGTCCCCGAGTTGCAGGACAGATTGCGGATCACCATCGGCACAGCAGAGGAAAATGACCGGCTGCTCCATTCCCTCAAGGGACTGATAGCAGCACCAGGGAAATCGTGAAAAAGTTCAACAGGAAAAATCGTGCTGTAGTCTCGGGCATACTGGTTGGGCTGGCATCGATCTATGCCGTCGCCGGATATTTTGATCTCGAATGGGCGGAACTCGGCAGCCTTATGCTGGGCACAATACTGTTCTTTGCTGCAATAGTACTGTTGGCTGCATTGGCTGTGCTTGGCATGAAACTGGTCAGCAGACTTATCCACGGACCTTCAGAAAACCACAAAAATCAGCAGAAGGACAAGGAATAAAGCAACGCGTCTTCCCGGGCCGCAGTACTTTTTGAAGGCTCCACTTGCGCCGGGTAATAGTCCTTCCTGGAACCTGCGCGAACAAATCCTGCCTTTTCATAGAATGCAATTGCTGCAGCGTTCGACGCGCGTACTTCCAGCAGACAACGCGTACACCCTGCTTCTGAGGCTTCTTCCAGAACAAACTGCAACAACCGTGTGCCGAATCCGCTGCGCTGGTTGCAGGGTCTAATGGCAATGTTCAGCAGATGGCATTCGTCTGTTACAAAGTAGAATTCTGCATAACCTGCAACTGAGTCTGGCGTTTGATCGCAAACAAGCACACGCTGCTGCCATGTTGAAGCCAACAGACTGCTTCGGGTCCAGCTCCCTGACAGTACATCCGGCAAGAATGCCAGCAGGTCTTCTGCATCACTTTCCTGCAGCTTCCTGGAAATCACCTGTTGCACGTCAGACATTCAACGCTTGCCTGTATCAATCACCGACTTCAGAGGAACAAGCTTCTGCCAGGTTTCTCGCTTCAGGGATGGCAGGTTGAGCATTTCTGTCAGGCCTGGTGTCACTATCAAATTCCACGATGCATTATTTCCGGACAATTCTGTCTGCAATGCATCAAGAATGGTTTCCCCCATGAACACCAGAGTGGCAAACGGCTTTTCACTTGCAGTTTGCTGCAGGAATGCCAGCAGACTGCTGCCTGCCAGCGCAGTATCTGCCTGGTTTATTCCGGGTATGGGCCATCTGAATGACCGGGAAACGGCCTCCGGATCACGGGTTTTACCCAACCACAGCAATATATTGTCGAGCAGAATCTGTTCCCGCCTGCCCAGATCTGCAGCTGCACGTGCATGTTGATGACAAATGAACCCGAGACTTTCATCTATCGCGTAAAACTGCATTCGGAAGTGCAGGGCGACATCCGGACTGGCTCCCTCTGTGACCATTGCTGCTGCAGCCTTTTGTGGTGCAAGGGATTGTGGCAAAGGAGATGTTTTTACTGCTTCATCTGAAAGCACATGTCTGACTGAGCGCATCTTTTCTGTTGCGTTTGCCAGTCGGGTTTCCCCGGGGCGCCCTGCCGCAGGCGCAGCTTTATCTGCCTGTCCGGACCTGGCAGCTTTGTTCTGCTGCTTTTCAAAATGCCAATCGACCACTTCAGATGGCAGGGCGCCCGGGAGCCGGGACCGCGGATACCAGGAAACAATCCCCATTTCCTGGAGATACCGGATTCTCTGCAACTGTCTCGGATCGGGCTGATTCACTGGCGCACCTGCTGTAAAAGTCCGGATTCTAGCTTGTTGTCTGCAGGATAAGAACCAATGGATTCTGGTGTTTGGTAGTAATCAGCAATGAGCACTGCATATGATGCTGGATTCCGGAAACCCGGACATTGTTGATTCATGGTCCTGATGGTTTTGAGAACTGTTTCACACTGGATGCATTATCGATGTAAACCTTTCCTTGCAGAGGTCGTTATTAGTCAGCAAGTGAAACAACCGGCCGGTTTTCTCACGCAGAACCAGTTATAAAAACCTGAGAGAGGAGTCTGTCAATGAAATTGAACAAAACAGTAATCATCGGGATAAGTGCCCTTTGCACGGCACTGATACTGCCCGCTGCACAGGCACAGGATGAAACCACCGGCTTTCAACGTCAAGGGCAGGGCAGAATGGAAGGTGGCCGAGGGCCGCAGGCCGGTATGCACCGCAGAGGACCGGGACGAGCTCTTGCCCGGGGTCCTGATCATGAAAGGATGATAGAAAATGCAGATAGCGATGGTGACGGCCAGATAAGCGAAGACGAATTTGTTGATGCCCGCCTGCAAACACTGGACGATCATTTTGCAAGACTGGATCAGGACGAAGACGGCCTCATCAGTATTGATGAAAGTGAGAGACCGCGTCGTGCTGAACGGCCTGATCGTCCGGAGCGTCCAGACAGGCCGGCACGCCCACAAAGACCTGAACGTCCTGAGCGTCCCGAGCGTCCCGAGCGCCCGGAAATAGACAGGGAAGCAGTGCTTGCCTGTGTAAGGAAAACCATTGCCGATTACGATCCCCCGGCCAATGAAGCCATTCAAGACCGCTTCGAGAATGTCGATACCAACGTCGACGGGTACCTGAGCCTGGCTGAACTGAGTGCTGCACTCGAAATACGGGCACATGGCCTGTTTGCCAGACTTGATACAGACGGTAACGGCTTTATTACGCTTGAAGAAATTGAGGCACATCACGAAACAGAACTGAATGTAAGACGCGTCATTCGTGCCTGTGTCCAGCAAGTTGCCCAGGGCGATAATGCCTGATCAAACCAGTTCCCTCTGAACCCATCCTGGGTAAGGCCGGCTTCAACGCCGGCCTTTTTTTGTTTGCTTCTTGCGCACCATTTTTTGGGTATGCCGGTTTCAAAGCCCTACATTCACCTGCCCGCGACAAGTGCATAAAGGACCACAAGCAGGTCATACATAACCATGGCCATGGAGGCAGGGGCTTGTGTACTATTGAAAGGGTTGCTTGTAAACGGTTTTTTGGCAACTGATAACTGGAGCGGGTGAAGGGATACAGTCAACCTATTTCACCAGTGTTTTCGGGCTATCTTTCAGGCACTTACAACTGCCATGCCAACCATTTCTGTAATGGATTCTGTAATGGCTTAGGGGGTGGCTTTGCTTAGGGGGCCGGGGCGGGGTAGTTGTTGCAGTCGTTGTCACAGTACCTGCGTACATTCGTAAAAGGCGGTTTTAAAAAAAGCAGCATCTGAGCACTTTCTCTAGATCAAGCAGGCCAGTAGGCATTTCTTGGTTGGCTACGCTTAGGGATAAAGATGCCCGCTGAGGCATATGCATTAGCGGCCTGACCTGTGCAGAAAGTGCTGGGTGATTACAAACCTGCAGCTGAACCAACGTCACAATTCCGGTAAAATAATTTTGCATTAATCAACAATTAGTTACATGAATTCTGCAATTCTTTATGTTATAGAGTACGAAACATTTTAAGAATAGTTTGTGAAACGCACTCTAATCTCTTTATCTATAGCTATCGCAATATATTCCTCCAGCTCATTAGTCTTCGCACAGGGATCTAGTGGATATATCTGATGTCTGTTTCCAGGAAACACTCTTGATGAGCAAGACTAAATTGCAAAGAATACAGTTCAGGGTATTCGAGCTGATGGAGCCGGGATTGGGAAATGATCGAGCCAGTCGAGCTGTAGACATTTTTCTGATTTTCGTAATTTTGACTGCACTCGTTGCGACCGTCATGGAATCCGTAGAACCTTTGGCGGTGGCATACGGCTCATATTTTCACCGATTTGAGCAGTTTTGTGTGGCACTGTTCTCTCTGGAATACCTACTGCGGTTGTGGACATCCCCCGTCAAGCTGCCCGGAGCGTCGCCGGCGCGCAGCCGACTACGCTATATCCTTAGCTTCTATGGATTGATCGACTTGGTTGCCATATTGCCATTCTACTTTTCATTCCTTGTTCCGGGCCTGGATCTCAGGATCTTGCGCTTAGTCAGAGTCCTAAGAATATTAAAGATCAGCCATTACAACTCTGCTTTGCAAGACCTGTGGTCGGCTATATATGATGAGAGAAAGTCCTTTATATCAGCCATCTATATTTTCAGTATTGCGCTTTTTCTCTGTTCCACACTTGCCTATTTTGCAGAGTCCAGTGCCCAGCCGGACAAGTTTTCATCCATACCACAAGCCATGTGGTGGGGGATAATTACGCTGACTACAGTCGGTTATGGCGATGTATCACCTGTTACTTTGCTAGGTAAAATTATAGGTGTAGCTACAGCCTTGCTCGGTGTGTGTACCGTCGCTTTATTGACTGGTATCGTCGCAAACTCCTTTTCATCACAAATGGCACGCAAGAGAGCCATCTTTGAGGCGGCGATCCTGCGAGCGCTGGAAGATGGTACTGTTTCTTCGGAGGAAAAAGACGTCATTAATAGAATGCGCGACGAGTTCAACCTTACGCGAGAGCATGCAGATGCAATTTTTGCCAAAGCGCTACAGGAGCACAGGTCGCGACAATTGGAGCATGATCACACGGTGGTGCCACACCCGGACGAATCTAGTACACCGTGAGCGGTGCCTCATTAGGTCTTATGTGGTCTCCCCCAGCTAATTCAGCAAATTGCGGGTGTTGACCGTGGCTACAAGCGCTACCGGGGGTTCACGGGTGGAGATTTGTCGGCGGTTGCGGCTATTACCCTTAATCGCGAGTTTGAAGTGGATGCGCCGAACAAGGTATGGGTGACCGAATTCACCTACATCAGAACGCATAAAGGCTGGCTGTACCTAGCCGAAGAACTAGATCAGTTTTCGCCGGCCGTGGTTGTCTACTGGTTGTCCAGTGGCGACTATTCTAATGTCTGGCGGCTTGAATGGCTTACATAATCTCAGGGGGTGCCCCCAATCGAGGCCCCCGGGGTCCCCAGTGGCTCAAGGTGAATGTCACAGGATCACGCCAGGCTCGTGAGAGGCGGTTTTAAAAAAAGCAGCATCTGGGGCGTTGATGCGGATCAAGCAGGCCAGTCGAATTAGCCTATATCCCGCTCTATTTTTCATAAGCTGCTGGTGTTAATCCGACCAAAGCCTTATTGGTCATCTCCTGGTTGCACTGCTTGCATCAAGCATTGGTCAGTCGCATGGCGTTTTGCAAGTTCATACAAAAAAACGCCTCTCAAGGAGGCGCTCTTGACCAGCAGAATGAACTTTTCTAGCAATGCCTAGAACCGCCGACGCAGGCTCAAGCCATAGGTGCGAGGCTCGCGCGGATAGGCGCTCAGCTTGCCATCCTGTAGCGGGGTATCGAATACCGTGCCGTACCAGCTTTCGTCTGCCAGGTTACGGCCCCATATCAGCAGCTCATAGCCGCCAGGCGTTCGCAATGTGGCGTTGAGGTTGAGTATGCGCTGCGCATCCTGAGCGGCAAACGGATCGTTGTTGCTGTGCATGATGGCATCCGAGTAATACACGTACTCGACGGCTACCTGCAGGTCGTTATTGCCGGCGTGGAACTGCCGGCTGACATTCAGTGAGGTAAAGTGGTCGGGCACATTACCCACGCGGTCACCATTGCGGTTGCAATAACCCTTGCTCTGCAGCTGCGCAGTTTCGGCCTGGTCGCCGGTATGGAAGATGTTGGCAATCTGGCAGTTGCCCTTTTCGAAATCATTGAAGGTAGCGTCGGTGTAGGCATAGGACAGGCGTAAATCGAGGCCTTCCAAAGGCGACCACCACAGTTCTGACTCAACCCCGGTCACATCCACCTTCCCTGCATTTTGCAGGTTGAAGGCAGTACCGGTGAAGGTGTTTGTCTGCAGGTTGTCCACTTCCATGTCATAGACGGCAAGATTGAGACGCAGCGAAGACGAAAAATCGTGCTTCAGGCCCACTTCCAGGTTGGTGGTGTCCTCGGCGTTGAACACGGTATCAAAGCCCAGACCGATGCGATCGGTGTTGGTACCACCGGATTTATAACCAGTACCGAATGATGCATAAAAAAGCGTAGCGTCAGCTGGGCGGAACGACAGCCCGATACTCCCTGTAACGCGCTGGTCATCAAGACTCGCGTCGATATCGGGCCGCGGGCAGAAGCGGGCAGTGACAGAGCATGTGGCCCAGCCCGGCTGGAATAGTACGCTGAGCGCCGGCACAAAGGGCGCCGGGTTGATGCCTGCAAGCATACTGTTATAAGTAACCCCGCTGCCGTCGCCGGCAGGCGCTCCCACAAATCGCTTGTACTGTGCTTCAGCAATGGCAAGGGCAGTGCCTACCGCCTGCACGTCCAGCGCCGAAGCGCCAGGCGTAGAGACGGATTCTGCAAAGCGGCTGGTCATGGTCTTACTTTCGTCGGTGTAGCGCAGCCCCACGTTTAGTTCCAGGCGATCCGTCAGATCGAAATCCATCCGGCCGAATAGGGCAATGGCCTCATGCTGCTGGTCACTCCTATCGTGGATACGGTTACCGGACATGACTACCGGCGCAAAACTGTTGGAGAACTGCGTACCCCAAGCCTGGTTTATGAAGGGGATCAGCGGCTGAGCCGCGACCAGTTTGCCCAGAGTATTGGGCGCCGCTGCCAAGACGTAGCGCGGCAACTCGTTACCCAGGACGAGAGAGTCATTACTCTCAATATCCTGTCGGTAAAAGAACAGCCCACCCAAGAAGCGAGCACGTTGCTCCTGGTCGGTGGACAGTCGGAATTCCTGGCTAATCATGCGCTGGTCAGCGCCATAATTGCGCTCGGCCAGGTCCACATTGGAAAAGTCGGCGTCGATGAAATCCTGTGTGTCAAAGCTGCGCCAGGCGCTTATCGATACAAAGTCGAGGTTGCCGATCGGCTTCTCCACCTGCAGCGATATGCCGCTGTCGGTGGACTGGGAGGAGGGTACGGAATTGAGGCTCAGACGGTAATCGTCAAAGCTGCCGCTGCGGTATACGGTGCCGCCCAGCTGCTGCAGGATGGCATCGGTGCCGGGAATGGCTACAGAGCCGTTGCGGCGGTCGGAAGCGAACAGGCTGTCCTTGAGCGTGAGTGCTGCACAGCAAGCCTCATCGATGTGCGAGTAATCAATGATAGCGCGCACGGTGAGATCATCGCCTCCTTCAAACAGAAACTGCTGGCGCAGTCCCCAGCGTTCACGGTCGTTTAGCGATCCGCCGCCGGAAATATCAACAAAACCATCTCTGAAGCTGGTGAATACGGTGGAGCGCGAGGTGAGTTCCTCACCCAGCCGGTAACTGCCCGCTGCACTGAAATTGACCAGAGAAAGGTTGCCTAAAGTTAGATCCACAAAGCCATTGGTTTCTTCAGATGGTTTGATGGTGCGAATCAGCAGGGCGCCAGACGCAGAGTTTTTGCCGAACAGAGTGCCCTGCGGCCCGCGCAGTACCTCAACTGCTTCCACATCCACCAGCTGGTTGATG
>JAURLQ010000121.1 GCA_030831125.1 Gammaproteobacteria bacterium | reverse complement strand
CCCGGCCGAATACAGGATCAAATACCTGTTCAACTCCCATGCCATGGAAGTGGAAATGGATGGCAGTGGCCGGGTTCTGGTGCCGCCTGTACTGCGTGAACTGGTCGGTATAGACAAGAAAGTAGCACTAACCGGGCAGTCCAACAAATTCGAGATATGGAATGAGGATACCTGGCAGCAGGAGCGCGACAGATTCTTCATCAAAGATGGTGAAGTGGGGGTCTCCGAGAAATTGAAAGACCTGCACCTGTAAAAGGACAGGAATGTGCAGCATCAGACTGTATTGCTTGAAGAAGCGGTGGAGGCACTGATCACCGATCCGTCCGGGTTCTATATAGACGGAACCTTTGGCAGGGGTGGGCACAGTGCGCTGATTCTGCAAAGGCTGGACGCCAAGGGGAGGTTGCTGGTGTTGGACAAGGATCCGGAGGCAATAGCCGCTGCACGGGATCTGCAGGCTGGTGACGAGAGAGTGTTGGTTGGGCATGGCAGTTTTGCCGATATGCAGGAATTTGCCTCACAACTGGCAGGTGTGCATGAAGTGGCAGGCGTGCTGCTGGATCTGGGTGTTTCTTCACCGCAGCTTGACGAGGCAGAGCGGGGTTTCAGTTTCAGCAAGGACGGCCCTCTGGACATGCGGATGAATACACACCAGGGGCCTACTGCCGCCGAATGGCTGGCAGACGCTTCTGAAGAAGAAATTGCCCGGGTAATTTATGAGTACGGGGAAGAAAAATTTTCGCGTCGTATGGCAAGGGCAATTGTTGAAGAAAGAAAGCGGCAGAAGCTTGTAAGCACCCTGCAGCTGGCCGAAATCATCAAACAGGCCAATCCGAAATGGGAAAGACACAAGCATCCGGCGACCAGGGCCTTTCAGGGCATCAGGATATTCATCAACAGGGAACTGGAGGATCTGGAGCAGGCTTTGGGCAAGGCGCTGGATCTGTTGCAACCAGGCGGCAGGCTTGTGGTGATCAGTTTTCATTCACTTGAAGACAGGATGGTAAAGCAGTTTTTCCGCAAGGAAGCCAGGGGTGAAGAAATGCCTTCGAGGTTGCCGATTACCCATGACCAGATCAGAACAAGAGTGAAGTTGGTGGGAAAAAAACTGAAAGCATCCGACCAGGAAACCAGGGCAAATATCAGGGCTCGCAGCGCAGTAATGAGAGTCGCGGAAAAATCAGGATAGGCAAATGGGCAGAAAACCGCTAACTGGCAAGCGCGCCGGGATCAGCAAGGCTCCCACAACCAGAATGTGGATCTGTTTTTCCCTGCTGCTTGCCGGTTTGCTGGTAACGGGTCTGTCCATTGTCAAAAGCACGCATGTCAGCAGGCAAAGGTTGAATGTATTGCAGCGGCTGGAACAGGAAAGGAATGCCTTGCAGGTGGAATGGGGGAGATTACTGCTTGAGCAAAGCAGCCTGGTGGCTCAGGGCAAGGTGGAAGAAATTGCAGAGTCCGAACTGGATATGCAAATGCCATCAATGAAAGAGGTCGTGGTATTTACAGGTGACTAGATCAGGGCGGGAACAGCATCAACCGATATGGAGACTTTCCTTTGTCTTCACGGTGATTGTTGCGCTTCTGGGAATCATCGCCTGGAAAGTAGTTGACCTGCAAGTGCTCAATAATACTGTCCTGAAGCGTGAAGGTGATGCCCGAACAGTCAGGAACGATGTAATTGTTGCCACCCGCGGCAATATAGTGGATCGCAACGGGGAACCTCTGGCAATCAGTACGCCGGTGCAGTCACTCTGGCTGAATCCCAAGGAAGTGCTCAATCACCCTGAGCAGGCTGGATCACTTTCCTCGGCCCTGGCCGCTATCGACATCAATCCGGAATACTTCATGCAGCGCATTGCTGAATCTGCATCCCGAGAGTTCATGTATATCAAGAGGCGCATGCCGCCTGCCGAAGCGCAGGCTTTTCTCGGGCTTGGTCTGGATGGGGTGTATGCGCAGGAAGAATACAAGCGCTATTACCCGATGGGTGAAGCTGCGGTGCATGTTGTTGGCATCACGAACGCTGATGATGTTGGTCAGGAAGGCCTGGAGCTGGCATATGAAGATGTTCTGAAAGGAACACCCGGTTCCCGACAGGTGCTCAAGGACCGGTTGGGTCGCATTATCCGTGAGGTCAAACTCAATGCCAGCGCCGAGCCTGGTCAGGATGTCATGCTTGCCATGGATTCCCGGCTCCAATATGTGGCCTACAGGGCGCTCAAGGAGGCAGTTGCCCAACGCCAGGCAGTGGCAGGTACGGCAACAGTGCTGGATGTGGCAACAGGAGAAATCCTGGCCATGGTCAGCCAGCCATCCTACAACCCCAATAACCGCAGTACCCTGACCAGCAATGCCCAGAAAAACCGTGTCATGGTCGACTTGATGGAGCCTGGTTCAACGGCAAAGACTTTTGCAGTGACTGCGGCGCTTGAAACCGGTTTGTTCGATTCAGCCTCCATTGTCGATACCAGTCCCGGATGGTTCAGGGTGGGCCGCATGACGGTCAAGGATCCTGTCAACTATGGCCAGTCAGATCTCGAAAGAATTCTCGCCAAATCCAGTCAGGTCGGTGCAAGCAAGCTGGCGCTGGCCATGGGTGAGGCGCCCATGCTTGATGTGTTGGCCCGTGTCGGATTCGGTGAAAACCCGGGTACTGGTTTTCCCGGTGAAACCACTGGGGTATTGCCAACCCGCAGCCGCTGGAGCAAGGAAGAAGTTGCCACACTGGCATACGGGTACGGCTTCCAGGTAACACCGTTGCAGCTGGCTCGTGCCTATCTGGTTTATGCAAACGATGGTGTGCTCAAACCGGTTACTTTTCTCAAACAGGACAAGCCGGTGCAGGGCGAACAGGTTATAGACAGAGAGTTGGCCCATACCGTGGCCGGCATGCTCAAGGCTGTGGTCAGTGAGCAGGCAGGGGGTACCGGGATACGGGCGAATATTCCTTCCTATCAGGTGGTAGGCAAGAGCGGCACTACCTGGTTCTACGATGTGAAACAGGGAGCCTATGACACCTCCAACTTCGTCTCACACTTTGCCGGCTTTGTTCCGGCGGAGGACCCGGAAGTGGTCATTGTTGTCTCCATACAACAGCCGCAGGGCGATGAATACGGAGGCGGCCAGGTGGCCGCCCCTGTTTTTTCAGAGATCGCGGAAGGCGCAATGCGTATTCTCGGTGTGACTCCGGACAAACCGGAAGAAGCATTGTCCGGTATCGCGCTGGTCAATGAAGGAGTCCGTCAATGAACGCGGCCCCCTTGCAGCCTCCAAAAGTGCATTTGTCCGAGTTGATGCAGGGTGTTGTCAGTCTGACAGTTGCCAGAGACCCGCTGCTGTGTGGCATAACGCTTGACTCTCGCAGGGCAGGAAAGGGAGATCTGTTCATGGCCTGCAAGGGCGCAGATCATGATGGCAGGGACTACATAGACAATGCCATTGCCGGAGGTGCATCTGCAATTCTGGTGGAGCAGGATGAAGACTGGAAAGAACAGGTGGTGCAGGGCAACGTACCACTGATTCCTGTGCCCGGACTCCCTGAAATAATGGGTCGTGTTGCTGCAAGATTCTACGGCGAGCCGGCACAATCCATGAGAATGGTCGGTATTACGGGTACCAATGGCAAGACCACGACTTGTCATCTGACTGCCCGGCTTTTCAGTCTGCTGGGTTATCGCTGTGGTGTTATCGGCACGCTGGGCTATGGTGCTCTCGACGGACCACTCACACATGGCAGTGGTGTTCCTTCCACCACCCCGGATGCAGTCAGTCTGCAGCGGCAGCTCGCCGGTTTGAATGGCGACAATTGCGACACCGTAGTCATGGAGGTTTCGTCCCATGGGCTCGACCAGTATCGCGTCAATATCGATGAGTTCAGTGTTGCAGTATTCACCAATCTGACCAGAGACCATCTTGATTATCATGGCAGCATGGAGCGTTATGCTGATGCAAAACGCCGGCTTTTCACGGGGCGTACGCTCAGTATTGCGGTGCTCAATGAAGATGATCCATGGAGTCGGGATACCAGAAAACTGCTTTCTGGAAACGTGAACTGCCTGAGCTGGAGTCTGGGAAATGTCGAAGCTGATGTCTGCTGCAGGAATATGGAATTCAGTGCCGGTGGAATGACGCTTGAAATCGCAACACCCTGGGGTGTGCATGCAGTAAGAACAACATTGCTGGGTTCTTTCAATGCAAGCAATCTCATGGCGGCACTGACAACAGTGCTGGGCTGCGAGTCTGGCAAGGCAACGTTCAATGCCGCCAATATCATCAATGCGATTGCTGAACTCCGGCCGGTGACAGGCCGCATGCAGAGAATCGAAGGCAACTGGCCTGTGGAAGTTGTAATTGATTACGCCCATACACCGGATGGACTGGAAAAGGCGCTGACAGCAACAAGAGAGCACTGCAAGGGTCGCCTTTGGGTGGTGTTCGGATGTGGTGGCAACCGGGATCGGGGGAAGCGTCCGCAAATGGCAGCAGTTGCCGAGGCCAATGCTGACATGGTGGTGCTGACGAATGACAATCCACGCGATGAAGAACCCTTGCAGATAATCAGGGAAATGCAAGCCGGTCTGGATAATGTGGAGCTTGCCATTGTTGAGCCAGATAGGCGCAAGGCCATTTCTTACGCATTGAGTCATGCGGAACATGGTGATGCAGTGCTGGTTGCAGGCAAGGGGCATGAAAGCTGGCAGGAAATAACCGGACTGAAAATTCCATTCAATGATGCAGAGGTTGCAGCACAATTGTTGTTGCAGCATTTTGAACCGGCGAAAGTACATGCAGGTGATCGGCCATGATTGAAGCGCTTGATCTGCAGGAACTGCAAAAGATCACAGGCGGCGTGCTTCACGGAGGCAATCCTTCATTCACAGCCGTTAGTACTGATACCCGCACTTTGCAAAAAGATGATCTTTTCGTTGCTCTCAAGGGGCCGAGATTCAATGGAAATCTTTTTGTGGCAGCTGCAGAGCAAAGGGGAGCCTGTGCTGCACTTGTCAGCGAGCCGGTTGCAACAAGTCTACCTGTGCTCGTGGTTGCTGACACCAGAGTGGCACTTGGTCAATTGGGCGCTGAAAACCGCCGCAGGAGCCGCAGTACGGTTATTGCCCTGACCGGTAGCCAGGGGAAAACAACCATAAGGGAAATGACTGCAGCGGTGCTTGCCTGCAGTGGTTCAGTACACAGCACACAGGGCAACCTGAACAATGATATCGGCGTGCCGCTTACGCTGCTGCAAATGAGCGCCAGGCACAGTTTTGCCGTGATTGAGCTTGGTGCAAATGCGCCAGGAGAAATAGCGTATACCGCCAACCTTGTGCGTCCGGACATTGCCCATATCAGCAACATTGCGCCTACGCATCTTGAAGGTTTTGGTTCTCTCGAAGGTGTCGCCAGTGCGAAGGCAGAGCTGTGGTCGGGGTTGGGTGAGCAAGGTACCGCCATTATAAATCTGGATGACCCTAATATTCCCGGCAGATTGCCGGCTGCCAATGCCCTGCGCAAGGTCACCATTAGTGCCAAAGGACAGTCCGATGCCGATTACCGTCTGGACGGATATGAAGCAATGGGTCTGCAGGGTTCTGCCTTCATGTTGCATACACCAACAGGTGCTGTTCGAGTGAGGCTGAATCTGCCTGGCAGGCACAATGCTGCCAATGCGCTTGCCGCTGCATCCATGGCCATGGAGGCCGGTGCAACCCTTGAGCATGTTGTGCAGGGGCTTGCATCAATGCAGTCAGTGAAAGGCAGGTTGGTTACTCGCAACGGCATCGGTGGTGCAACCGTGCTGGATGACACCTATAACGCCAGTCCTTCTTCATTCATGGCGGCAATCGAAGTGCTATGTGCTCAACCGGGAGTCTGGGTCCTGGTGGCAGGTGACATGGGGGAGCTGGGCACGCAGGCACACAGTGAACATGAAGCACTGGGGCATGCCGCGCGCCGGAAAGGTATAGAAAGATTCTATGCAACCGGTGAACTGAGCCGGTTGGGTGTTGCTGCTTTCGGTGAGGGAGCTGTGCATTTCGCCACATGCGAGATGTTGGCTGAAGCGCTTCGACCAATGCTCATGCCGGGTGTCACAGTGCTTGTAAAGGGATCAAGAAGTGCGGGAATGGAAAGAGTAGTCAAACTGATCACAGAAGAAGAGGGTTGAGGGATGCTGCTCTGGTTTACCAATTACCTTTCACAGTTCAATTCAGGCTTTTTTGTATTCCAGTACCTGACAGTGCGCGGAATTCTTGGAGTCCTGACTGCTCTGGCACTGTCGCTTCTGATCGGGCCCTGGTTGATCCGGAGGCTCAATTACCACCAGATTGGTCAGGTTGTTCGTGATGATGGCCCGCAAACCCATCTGAGCAAGGCAGGTACACCGACCATGGGGGGAGCGCTCATTCTGGTCAGCATACTGGTAAGCAGTCTGCTGTGGTCGGATCTGGGTAACCAGTATGTCTGGGTGGTGCTGGGTGTAACGGCAAGTTTCGGTGCCATCGGTTGGGTCGATGACTATCGCAAGGTTTTTGAACGCAATCCCAAAGGGCTGCCCGCCCGCTGGAAATATTTCTGGCAGTCTGTATTTGGCACCATTGCCGTAGTGTTTCTTTACTTCAATGCCAGCGATCCGGTGCATACCCAGTTGATAGTTCCCTTTTTCAAGGACATTGCGATCAACCTGGGAATTTTCTACATAGTGCTTGGCTACCTGATGGTCGTGGGTTTCAGTAATGCCGTGAATCTCACTGATGGTCTGGATGGTCTGGCCATTCTGCCAACTGTCATGGTAGGTGCCGCGCTCGGAATCATTGCCTACCTCAGTGGCAACAGTGTTTTCTCGGACTATCTGAACATTCCCTACATCGCTGGTGCCGGCGAACTTGGAATCTATTGTGGGGCGTTGGCAGGGGCGGGGCTGGGTTTTCTCTGGTTCAACACCTATCCCGCGCAGATTTTCATGGGAGATGTCGGTGCGCTGGCCCTTGGTGCTGCGCTTGGCATAGTGGCAGTAATCATCAGACATGAAATTGTGCTCATCATCATGGGCGGCATTTTTGTCATGGAAACACTTTCCGTTGTGTTGCAGGTGGCTTCATTCAAGCTCACCGGCAAACGGATATTCCGCATGGCTCCATTGCATCACCATTTTGAACTCAAGGGTTGGCCGGAGCCGCGTGTCATTGTGCGTTTCTGGATTATCACGGTGATCCTTGT
This sequence comes from Gammaproteobacteria bacterium, assembly GCA_030831125.1. Taxonomy (GTDB): domain Bacteria; phylum Pseudomonadota; class Gammaproteobacteria; order Pseudomonadales; family Pseudohongiellaceae; genus CAILUG01. The sequence continues at coordinate 15,968 of JAURLQ010000121.1, read as the reverse complement.
GTTGTTCGGGCTGGCTACGCTGAAACTGAGATAGGACCATGGAAAGCAGGGCGAGAGACATGCATGTTGTGGTCGGTCTGGGCAAGACCGGTCTCTCCTGCGCCCGCTGGTTGCAGCGTAACAATTTGCCTTTTGTAGTCATGGATACGCGTGCCGAGCCGCCGAATGCGAGTGAATTGCTCAAGGAAATGCCATCAGTTGAAACACGATTCGGGTCGCTGGATGCCGAGATGCTATGCAGCGCCCGTGCCATTGTGCTGAGTCCGGGTGTGGATCCACGCATGCCTGCACTTGTGCAGGCCAGAAGGCAAGGTGTCAGATTTACCGGGGATATCGATATTTTTGCACGTGAATCAAAAGCTGAGTTGGTAGCGATCACCGGATCGAATGCTAAAAGCACAGTAACGACGCTGGTCGGGGAAATGGCCAGGGAGGCAGGCAGAAAAACAGTAGTGGGGGGCAACATCGGTACTCCGGTTCTGGACCTGCTCAATGGTGAAAGTTTCGATTTTTGTGTACTGGAGTTATCCAGTTTCCAGCTTGAAACAACAACAGGGCTTGGTGCCAATGTGGCAACCATACTTAATATCTGTGAAGACCACATGGATCGTTACGACAGCATGGATGACTACGCAGCAGCCAAACAACGGATATACCAGAATTGTGGACATGCCGTTATCAACAGGGATGATCCAGGCAGTGTACCTGTCGCAAGCACAAGCAGATCGACCCGCTTTGGACTGGGTCTTGACCAGGCTGAATACGGCTTGGTCAATCATGAAGGTGAGCTCTGTTTGGCTAAAGACAGGCAGCCACTGCTTGCTGTTGCACAAATGAAACTGGCCGGTATGCACAATGTTGCCAATGCGCTTGCTGCATTGGCGCTTGGCGAGGCGGCAGGACTGGCATTTGAACCAATGCTCAGTGTGCTGCGGTCATTCAAGGGGCTTGAGCATCGTTGCCAGTGGGTCAGGGATATTGATGGTACGTCCTGGTACAACGATTCCAAGGGCACCAATGTCGGAGCCAGTGTTGCCGCCATTTCAGGACTGGGAGCAAAGGGCCCTGTCATTCTGCTGGCCGGTGGCGTTGGAAAGGGTGCTGATTTCGCCGCACTCGGGCCTGTCATGAAGCAGCATGGCAAGCTGGCTATTCTTTTCGGAGAAGATGCCGAGCGTATTGCCCTGGTACTCCGTCCGGTTGTTGATATCCTGCGGGCTGCCTCACTCGAGGAGGCAGTAAGCAAGGCCGCCAGCAATGCCTCACCGGGAGATGTCGTCCTCCTGTCACCTGCCTGCGCCAGTTTTGACATGTTCCGGAATTATGAACACCGGGGAGAAGTGTTCATGCAGGCGGTGGGAGAGCTGCATTGATGAATACTCTTGCCGCTTCAGGAAGCTACCGGAGCCAGACATGGGATTCATGGCTGATAGTCCTGACTGCGCTACTGCTGGTGTTCGGATTACTGATGATGACATCAGCTTCAGTTGAAATTGCCAGTCGCCAGTTTGGTGACGCCTTCTATCATTTCAAGAGACAACTGCTTTTTCTGGTCGCTTCGCTGGGCGTTGCCGCCGGAGTGCTTCGTATACCGATGCGTTACTGGTACAAGGGCAGTGTAGCCTGGCTTGTGCTGGCCTTGCTGATGCTCGGTCTGGTGCTGGTCCCGGGTATCGGACGTGAGGTCAACGGCAGTACACGCTGGTTCCGTTTCGGTCTCCAGGCATCAGAACCTGCCAAGCTGCTCATTCTGATATTCATGGCATGGTTCCTGAGCAAGAACCGCGAACTGGTTCGCCATTCAATCAGGGGATTCATTCTGCCGCTTGTGTTTCTGGCTATTCCAGTACTTTTACTTTTGATGGAGCCTGATTTCGGTGCAGCAGTAGTACTTACCATAGCTGTACTCGGCATGATGTTTCTCAGTGGCGTGAAGATCTGGCAGTTCATTCTGGCAGGTGCGGGTCTTGCAGGGGGTGGCTGGCTGCTTATAGTCAGTTCCGAATATCGCATGCGTCGTCTGTCTACATTCCTGCAATCTCTCAAGGATCCGTTTCATGAGGATTTTGTTTACGACAGCGGATACCAGTTGGCCCAGGCACTGATTGCATTCGGCAGGGGAGAATGGTTCGGTGTGGGGCTGGGTAACAGTATCCAGAAAATGTACTTCCTGCCCGAAGCGCATACGGATTTTGTGCTTTCGATCATTGCTGAAGAACTCGGTGCAATAGGTGTAGTTCTTTTGCTGCTGCTGTTTTTCGCCTTTGTCGTCCGTGTGATTCTGATCGCCAGAAGCAACGAGCTCAATGGTCGCCTGTTTGCAGCATATCTCGCTTACGGTATTGCGTTTCTGTTCATGGGGCAGGTACTGATCAACGTAGCAGTAAACACAGGATTGTTACCAACCAAGGGGCTTACCCTGCCATTTCTCAGTTACGGTCGCTCCAGTCTGATCATGAGTATCGTGATGGTTGCAATACTGCTGCGGATAGACCGTGAGCACCAGCAGATGAACCTGCCACGCTCCGGAGCACGAATGTCATGAACAAGACAAATGCGCCGCAGAAGAAGGCAAGCGTACTGATCATGGCGGGCGGGACCGGAGGTCACGTTTACCCGGCATTGACCATAGCACAGGAATTGCTTGACAGAGGATTGGATGTCCAATGGCTGGGAACTGCACATGGCCTGGAGGCGCGTGTGATCGGTGCAACTGAAATACCGTTGCATTTCATCAGCATTTCCGGGCTCAGAGGCAAAAGCATGATGAAGTTGTTGCTGGCACCCGTAAGGATATGCAGCGCAATCTGGCAGGCGATTTCTGTGATGCGCAGAGTTCGTCCTGATTGTGTGCTGGGCATGGGAGGCTTTGTAACCGGTCCGGGTGGTGTGGCAGCAAAACTGACCGGCAGAAAACTGCTCATACATGAACAGAATGCAGTAGCGGGGTTGACCAACCAGCTGTTGTTCCCTTTGGCGGATGTGGTGATGGAGGCCTTTGAAGGTGCCTTTGTCCGTAAACGTCAACTCGGTGGGTGCTTCCCAGGGTTCCTCATCAATGAACACAAGGCGGTTGTGGTTGGTAATCCGGTAAGGGCAGATATTCTTGCTCTGGGTGCCCCCAGGGAAAGACTTTCATTACGGTCGGGAAAACTCCGGCTCCTGGTTGTGGGTGGTAGTCTTGGTGCTGCAGCCATCAACAAGGCCATTCCGTTGACCTTGCAGCAGATGAATATTGAACAACGCCCCGTGGTACGGCATCAGTGCGGAGAGCGGAATCTTGAAGAAACCCGGATTGTCTACAGGGATGCCGGCCTGTCCATGTCGGATGAGCTGGAGTTATTACCCTATATCGAGAATATGGTTGAAGCCTATGAATGGGCTGATCTGGTGCTGTGTCGAGCTGGGGCCAGCACAATAGCGGAACTGGCTGCCATTGGACTGCCAGCCATTCTCGTGCCATATCCATATGCAGTGGATGACCATCAGAGCGCGAATGCCGCAGTGCTGCAACAGGCGGGTGCGGCATCAGTTATCGCACAGTCCTCACTGACTCCACAGTTGCTTGCATCAATGCTTGTTTCGCTCGCCGGTGACCGTAACAAACTCATTAATCAGGCTGAGCTGGCCAGAAGTACGGGGATACGTGATGGCGGCAGCAGGGCAGCAGCTTACTGCCAGGAGCTGTGTCATGGCTGAGCAGACCATGAGCCTCAATACCCTGATTCCGGAAATGCGCCGTATACGCAATATTCATTTTGTGGGTATCGGCGGTGCCGGTATGAGTGGAATTGCAGAAGTGCTGCTCAACCAGGGCTATCTGATTACAGGGTCCGATATCAATGAATCAACCACCACAAAACGCTTGCAGAAACTCGGTGCCAGGGTGTTCATCGGTCATCGTGCAGAGAACGTCAGGAATGCAGATGTTGTTGTGGTTTCCAGTGCAATAGACAAAGAGAATCGTGAGATTGCTGAAGCCATCAACAATCGCACACCGATCATACGCAGGGCTGAAATGCTGGCAGAGCTGATGCGCTACAGGCATGCAATTGTAATAGCCGGCACACATGGAAAAACCACAACCACTTCACTTATCGCTTCTGTATTGGCAAATGGCAATCTTGATCCTACTTTTGTAATTGGCGGCTTGCTGAACAGTGCCGGTACGAATGCCAAACTGGGTGCAAGTCGATACATGGTTGCAGAAGCTGATGAAAGTGATGCCTCATTTCTGCATCTGCATCCCATGGTCGCGATTGTCACCAACATAGATGACGATCACATGGGCACCTATGAGGGTGACTTTGAAAAACTGAAAAAGACATTCGTTGATTTTCTTCACAATCTGCCGTTTTACGGTCTTGCAGTGCTTTGCATTGATGATCCTGTTGTCCGGGAAATACTTCCATATGTGTCGCGTCCGGTATTGACCTACGGTTTTTCCGAACAGGCCGATTTCCGGGTGATGGAGGTGGAGCAGAAACAGTGTGTCACAAGATTCAGGGTTCGTCGTCCTGACAGGGAAGGGCTGCTTGATATCAAGCTCAACATGCCGGGTTTGCATAATGTGCTCAATGCTACTGCGGCGATTGTTGTAGCTACTGATGAGCAGCTTACTGATGAAGATATCCAGTCAGGAATTGAAAATTTCCAGGGTGTGGGGCGTCGTTTCGATGTCCAGGGAGATCTTGCATGCAAGCGTGGAAAGGTCATGCTGGTGGACGATTATGGTCATCATCCCACCGAGGTCGCGGCCAATATCAGGGCAATACGTGATGGGTGGCCTGAAAACCGTCTCGTGATGATCTATCAACCGCATCGCTACAGTCGCACACATGACCTTTATGACGATTTCGTGGATGTGCTCAGTGAAGTCGACTTCCTGCTGCTGCTGGATGTGTATTCCGCAGGTGAAAAACCCATCAGAGGTGCCGACAGTCGCAGCCTCTGTCGCAGTATCAGGCAGCGGGGGCAGATTGATCCCCTGTTGGTGAAAAAGACGTCCGATCTCAAACAGATTCTCAATGATGTACTTATGGATGGCGACATCCTGGTCACACAGGGTGCAGGCAGCGTCGGACTTTTGTGCAAGCAACTTGCTGAGGAGGGATTGCTTGATGTCTAGCAATTTCAACCCGGCAGAATTCGGACGCGTAGCCGTCCTGATGGGTGGCCGTTCTGCAGAACGGGAGATTTCATTGCTCAGCGGTAACGCAGTGCTTCAGTCACTCTTACGCAGCGGAGTGGATGCCATCGGCCTGGATGCAGACTTATCACTTTACCGCAGGTTGCAAGAAGGAAAAGTGGACAGGGTTTTCATTGCGCTGCATGGGCGTGATGGAGAGGACGGCAAGGTACAGGGTGCGCTCGAATGGATGGGGATGCCGTATACAGGCAGCGGTGTTCTTGCATCAGCTCTTGCAATGGACAAGGTCCGATGCAAACTGCTGTGGCAGCAGCTCGGCATCTGCACTCCACCGTTCAGTTTGCTTGCCTCTGACTCAGATCCGGTCCGGGTGCTGCAGGAACTGGGCCCTTGTTTCATCAAGCCTGTAAACGAAGGATCCAGTATCGGTATCAGTACTGCAGAGACTGTTGAAGAGCTGGCATGTGCCCGTGAGCTGGCTGCGCGTTACGACCAACAGGTCATGGCTGAACGCTGGATTCGTGGGCGCGAATACACGATCAGTATTCTGGATGGGGAAGTGCTGCCTGTAATAGAGCTGGTCAGTGCCAATGCTTTCTATGATTTCGAGGCCAAGTACACATCAGAAGAAACGAGATACCTCTGTCCCTGTGATCTTGATGCAAACGCATCAAGGGAACTGCAAATGCTTGCACTTCGGGCACATCATGCCATCGGGTGCAAGGGCTGGGGCAGGGTGGATGCCATGCGCGATCAGGCAGGCAGATTCTGGCTGCTGGAAATCAATACAGTTCCGGGTATGACAAGTCACTCGCTGGTACCTATGGCAGCGAAAGCCAGGGGAATGGATTTTGATGAGCTGGTCTTGCGCATTCTGCAGTCGAGTTTGTCTGCAGACATGCAAGTGGAGGCAGATCATGGCTAATCGTCAGGTCGGCAACTACCGCAGCAGCAGGGCCAAAGGGGCAAGTGTTCCCATGCCCAGACAAAGCAGACAGGGGCGTTTTGCCTTGTTGGGCAAGTTGATGGTTGCAGTACTTGGTCTGGGTTTGACTGCCGTGGCCATGATTGGCATCAGACAGGCAGTCATGACAGTCAACTCACAGAAAATTGAAGCAGTGCTGATAGAAGGGCCGCTTCAAAGAGTGGATGAAAACAACATCAAGGCAGCTGTAAACAGATTTGTATCCACTTCTCTTGTTGCCATTGATCTGGATCTGCTGAAACAGGAGCTGGAAGCCGAGCCATGGATTCATGAAGTCAGTATCCGCCGGGAATGGCCGGACACGCTTATCCTTGCCATTGAGGAAGAAGTTGCCATTGCGCGCTGGGGCGACAATCAGTTACTCAATCCGGAAGGTGAAATTTTTGAACCTGCAGACATATCAGAGCAGATGCAGTTGCCCTTGCTCAGTGGCCCGGCGCAAAGCGAATCGGCGGTCATGGAGCAGTATCAGCAGTTCAACCAACTCTTGTATCCACTGGGTGTGAGAATCAGGGATCTCAATCGCAATTCAAGAGGTGCGCTCACCCTTACCCTGACCAATGGTGTGATAGTCAAACTGGGTAGAGATGACGTAATTGAAAGAATGCGAAGGCTGGTAGTGTTTCTGCAGTCAGGTTTCCGTGACCAGGTGACAGCATTGCAGACCATTGACCTTCGTTATCGCAATGGTCTGGCAATTGAGCCAAGAAAAGCCGATTTGAATGAAACCGCCGCGAATCCGGAAGAAACGGATACCGGCAGTCTGGTAGCACTTTGAACATGAAATCCATGCAAAAGGAAATACAGGAAAACCAGAGGCAGCATCATGGCTAACAACCCTGACAACAATATGATCGTAGGCCTGGATATAGGTACTTCCAAGGTCGTGGCGATAGTCGGCGAGATAGCGCCCGATGGCACCCTCAATATCGTCGGTATAGGGCGTCACCGTTCGCGTGGACTCAAGAAAGGGACAGTCGTCAATATTGAATCGACAGTGCAGTCCATCCAGCGGGCGGTTGAGGAAGCCGAACTGATGGCAGGCTGCCGCATTCATTCCGTGTATGCCGGCATTGCCGGCAGTCACATTCGCAGCATGAACTCGCACGGTATTGTGGCAATTCGGGACAAGGAAGTTTACCCGGCCGATATAGAGAGGGTAATAGATGCTGCCCAGGCGGTGGCGATACCTGCCGACCAGAAAATCCTCCACATCCTCCCGCAGGAATACATCATTGATTCCCAGGAGGGTGTGAAGGAACCACTTGGCATGTCCGGAGTGCGACTTGAAGCCAAGGTTCATCTTGTGACCTGTGCAACCAATGCATACCAGAATATTGAAAAGTGCATTAGGCGCTGTGGACTTGAAACCGACGAAATCATTCTGGAACAACTGGCATCAAGTTATTCGGTTCTTACTGATGACGAAAAGGAGCTGGGTGTCTGCATGGTCGATATTGGTGGTGGTACGACCGATATCGCGATTTTCACGGAAGGAGCCATTCGTCATACGGGGGTTATCCCCATTGCCGGTGACCAGGTGACCAACGACATTGCCATGGCGTTGAGAACTCCAACGGAAAACGCAGAAGAGTTGAAGATCAAATATGCCTGCGCCCTGTCGCAGCTGGCGAGCCCTGATGAAATGATCAAGGTACCTAGCGTTGGTGACAGGCAGCCCCGGGAACTGTCCCGTCAGGCGCTCGCAGATGTGGTTGAACCAAGATACGACGAACTTTTTCATCTCATCCAGGCGGAAATCAGGCACAGCGGTTATGCAGACCTGCTTGCTGCCGGCATGGTGCTGACCGGTGGAACCAGCAAGATGGAAGGTGTGGTTGAACTTGCAGAAGAGATATTTCACATGCCGGTGCGCATCGGCATGCCGACAGAAGTTACCGGCCTGACAGACATAGTCCGTAATCCCACCTATGCAACAGGAGTGGGCCTGCTCCTTTATGGAATGAAGCAATCCCAGGAAAGAGAGGGGCTGCATCCTTCAGGGGAGCCGGCAATAAGAATTCTGGACAAGGTGAAGAGGTTTTTCATTCGTGATGACTAGAGATGAACTACACAGATTTTCGACAGCAAACCTTTACAAATCGGCAGACCAGCGGGGAACAAGACCATGAGCTTTTTTGAAATTGTTGAAGACCTTCCACAAAATGCAGTCATAAAGGTAATCGGTGTTGGTGGTGGCGGAGGCAATGCCGTCAAACACATGATTTCCAATTCAATAGAAGGCGTTGAATTCATTTGTGCCAATACAGATGCCCAGGCGCTGGATAAAATCCAATCCAAAACGGTGCTCAAGCTGGGTTCGTCCGTGACCAAGGGGCTTGGTGCCGGTGCAAACCCTGATGTTGGCCGTCAGGCTGCCATGGAAGACAGGGAGCGTATCCGTGAAATCATTGATGGCGCAGACATGGTGTTCATTACTGCAGGAATGGGTGGCGGTACAGGCACTGGTGCAGCACCGGTTGTAGCCGAGATAGCCCGGGAAATGGGTATCCTGACTGTAGCAGTGGTAACCCGTCCCTTCGCTTTCGAGGGCCGCAAGCGTATGGCGGTGGCAGATCAGGGGATCAGGGAACTTTCCGAGCATGTTGACTCTCTTATAACAATTCCCAATGAAAAACTGATGTCAGTGCTGGGCAGTGGGGCGTCACTGCTGGATGCATTCGGCAAGGCGAATGACGTATTGCTGGGTGCAGTAAAAGGGATTGCAGACCTTATAACCCGCGATGGTCTGATCAATGTCGACTTTGCAGACGTCAAGACAGTGATGAGTGAAATGGGTATGGCAATGATGGGTTCAGGCCGGGCTGCAGGAGAGAACAGGGCTGTTGAGGCTGCAGAAGCTGCCATTCGCAGCCCGCTGCTTGAAGATGTGAATCTGCAGGGAGCACGCGGCATTCTTGTGAATATCACGGCCAACGAAAACCTGACCCTTGGAGAATACTCTGCAGTAGGTAGCACCATCGCCGAGTTTGCTTCCGAGCAGGCGACAGTAATTGTGGGCACTGTAATTGATCCTGAAATGGGTGATGAGATATGCGTTACCGTGGTGGCAACCGGTCTGGCTTCCTCCATAGTCAAAGCTGAAAAGCCTGCCAAGGTTGTCGATAACACAACCCGCATTCCACAGCGGATGGACTACCATAATCTGGACAAGCCGACTGCAATCCGTCGTCAGGCAGCCAGCAGACCACAGGAGCAGCAGGTTTATGCCAAAGCGGTTGGAGCTGATGCCGATATGGATTTTCTGGATATTCCGGCATTCCTGAGAAAACAGGCTGACTGAAAGAGCGGGGAACAGGGGAGTCCGGATTTGTCTCCCCGGGTAGATTTCCCGGGGCAGGCCACAAGTCGGACTCACCGGTAGCTGGGCCGGGAGCTTGCAGTTCCCGGGCCGGGCAGGATCTTGTTCCTGCGACAGGCATGCCCGGCTGCGGAAAAGGAACCGGACAGCCAGAATGCGGATGAATTGATATATTTATTACTTGGGGTAAGCGCCCGGGCTTTGCTAGAATTCCGCGCTTGTTTCAGGTGCTGGCCTGGAATGTGTATAACGGGAAGAACAGATGATCAGACAAAGAACCCTGAAGAACGTTATCCGAGCAACCGGAGTAGGTCTTCATACGGGAAAAAAGGTCTATCTGACACTCAGACCGGCACCGGTTGATACCGGTATAGTCTTCACCAGAGTTGATCTTGACCCTGCGGTCAGCATTCCTGCATTGGCTGAAAATGTCGGTGAAACCACACTTTCCTCCACGCTGGTAAAGGACGACGTGCGCATATCCACCGTCGAACACCTCATGTCGGCCATGTCCGGTCTGGGCATTGACAACGCCTATGTTGATGTCAGCGCCCCTGAAGTCCCCATTATGGACGGCAGTGCTGGTCCTTTTGTGTTTCTGATACAGTCTGCCGGTATCGAAGAACAGAATGCTGCCAAGAAATATCTGCGAATTATCAAGGAAGTTTCGGTAACCCAGGACGACAAACGTGTCAGTCTCAAGCCATTCAACGGATTCAAGGTGGGTTACACCCTGCTTTATGATCATCCTGTACATCGCAAGTACACCAAACATGCCTGTATAGACTTTTCCAGCACATCGTTTGTGAAAGAGGTCAGCAGGGCCCGTACATTCGGATTCATGCATGAATTCGAGGAATTACGTAACCGTAATCTGGCGCTTGGTGCCAGTATGGACAATGCAGTGGCGGTTGGGGACTATCGGGTACTCAATGAAGACGGCCTGCGGTACGAGGACGAATTCGTCAAACACAAGATCCTTGATTCCATTGGTGATCTCTATTTGCTGGGCAAGACCCTCATTGGAGAGTTCAGCGGTTACAAATCAGGCCATGCCATGAACAACATGCTCCTGCGCAAACTTATGGACAGCAAGGGCAGCTGGGAAATTGTCACTTTCGAGGAAGAGTCAGAAGCCCCGATCTCCTATATGCGTCCGGTCTTTGCAGGCTGACGTATTTTTCTGCTATCTTCCCGGCTTTGAACCCAAAGCCTGATGTCGGGCCGGGCCAGTTGCAAGCCGTCATGTCCCTCGGGAACCGGATGGATTGCTGTAAATACCGGGTTCCACAGCAGGGCTCTGACGAAGTAAAAGCCTCTATTGCATGAAAATCATAATTGTTGATGACAAGCACAACGCGACCAGATCCGTTGTCCTGAAAGGCTGGATGCGCGCTGCCCTTGGCTTTTGCCTGTTGGGGCTGCCTGTATTGCTAGGGTATTACGGCTACCAGATTGGTGACTCCAGATCCTCCCGCCTCATGAAAGATGAGGCCTCACTGGCTTGGGCAGAGAGCCTCAGGGACCAGAAAGCCGACCTGGAAAGGGTAAAGCAGGAAACCATGACTCAGTTGCAGGCACTTACCATTCGCCTTGCAAGCCTGCAGGCCCGACTGATCCGGCTTGACGCGCTCGGTGAGCGTTTGACCAATGTCACTGGTCTTGATGATGGCGAATTCGATTTTACCCGGGAGCCTTCTGTTGGTGGTCCGGAAGTGGCTCCAGATGATCTCATCCAACTTCCTGATTTTATTAAAGAAATAGACAGACTTACCCAGCAGGTAGAGAGCCGTCAGCAACAGTTGAACCTGCTTGATGCCATCATGACAGAGAGGCAGGGCCTTTCGGCCTTTACTGTTTCCGGACGCCCTATTACCAAGGGTTACATTTCCTCCAGTTTCGGCCGCCGCCTTGATCCCTTTACCGGTAAACCGGCCTGGCATCAGGGTGTGGACTTTGCCACCGGTCGGGTGGGCGCTGATGTGGTAGCAGTTGCAGCCGGTGTCGTTACCTTTGCAGGTGAAAAGTCCGGATATGGCAAGATGGTCAAGATTGATCATGGCAACGGTTTTGAAACTCTCTATGCCCATGACAAGGAACTCCTGGTCAAACCGGGTGAAGTGGTCAAGAAAGGTCAACTTATAGCGTTGACAGGCTCTTCAGGTCGCTCTACCGGCCCGCATGTCCATTTCGAAGTTCATAAAAATGGCCGGGTTGTCGATCCGGCTTCCTATATCCACAGCACTATTCGCTGAGTCCACATTCCATCTGACGCTTGTGGTTGGCAACTTTGCCCCCACATAGCGTCGCTATGGTCCTGTTTGTAAGGCGAGCATCAATAAAAAACGGATTATTCCCATGTTCCTGGCCAGAATTTTTGGTAGCAAGAATCAGCGTGAAATCAAGAAGCTGAACAAAATTGTCAAAAAAATCAATGCGTTTGAGCCCGATTTGCAGGCGTTGAACGATACACAATTGCAGGCTAAAACCGCGGAGTTCCGTGACAGGCTGGAAAAGGGCGAAAACCTGGACAATCTGCTGCCTGAAGCCTTTGCCGTAGCCCGTGAGGCCAGTGTCCGTACCCTTGGAATGCGGCATTTCGACGTACAGCTTATTGGCGGCATGGTGTTGCACAATGCCAAAATTGCCGAAATGCGCACTGGTGAGGGAAAAACCCTGGTGGCTACTCTGCCGGCCTATCTCAATGCCCTGAGCGGCAAAGGGGTGCATCTGGTTACCGTCAACGACTATCTGGCTCGCCGTGATGCGAACTGGATGCGGCCCTTGTATGAATTTCTCGGCCTTTCCGTTGGTGTGGTCGTACCCGGCCAGGACCCGACAGAGAAAAAGGCAGCCTACGGGGCCGATATCACTTACGGCACCAACAACGAATTCGGCTTCGACTACCTGCGGGACAACATGGCTTTCCGACTGCAGGATCGTTTCCAGCGTGGTCTCAATTTTGCGATTGTCGATGAGGTTGACTCGATCCTGATAGATGAGGCACGTACACCACTCATCATTTCCGGGGCTGTGCAGAATTCCTCCAAGCGCTACCAGGAAATCAATGCATTGGTACCGCTGCTGAAGAAGGGTGACCATAAACCGGAAAAATCACTTATAGAACGCCAGATGGATGAATATGTGGCGCCGGATTGCGACTTCTATGTTGATGAAAAAATGCGGCAGATAGAACTGACCGATCCCGGGCACGAGAAGGTGGAAAAACTACTGGTAAACAGGGGGCTGCTCAAGGAAGGCGAATCGCTCTATGCCGCTACCAACCTTACCCTGATTCATCAATTGCAGGCTGCACTCAAGGCACATTATCTCTTTCACAAGGAAGTTGAATATATCGTGCAGGAAAACCAGATCGTGCTGATTGATGAGCATACCGGTCGTACGATGGCTGGACGCAGGCTGTCAGAAGGGCTTCATCAGGCCATTGAAGCCAAGGAAGGTGTTCCAGTCCAGAACGAAAGCCAGACTCTTGCTTCAACTACATTCCAGAACTACTTCCGCATTTACGAGAAGCTTTCCGGTATGACCGGAACTGCAGATACAGAAGCCTACGAGTTCCACCAGATATACGGTCTTGATGTTGTTGTCATTCCCACCAACAAACCCATGGTCAGGATTGACGACAATGATCTGGTCTATCTCAGTACAGAGGAAAAATTTGAAGCCATACTTGAAGATATCAAGGCTTTTCGCGACAAGGGAGCTCCGGTACTTGTAGGTACGGCCAGTATAGAAACTTCTGAAGTACTCTCCAGATTCCTGAACAAGGAAAAGATCAAGCACAACGTCCTGAATGCCAAATACCATGCACAGGAAGCAGAAATCATTACCCAGGCAGGTCGTCCCGGTACGGTAACCATTGCAACAAACATGGCCGGAAGGGGAACTGATATCGTGCTTGGCGGACGCTGGGAAGCAGAAGTCGATGCCTTGCCAGCCGATCAGCGTACCGAACGTAAAATTGCAGAAATCAAGTCCGAATGGCAGAAGCGCCATGATCAGGTGCTTGCATCAGGTGGGCTGCACATCATCGGTACTGAGCGTCATGAGTCACGCAGGATAGACAACCAGTTGCGTGGTCGCGCAGGCCGTCAGGGTGATCCTGGCTACTCGCGATTCTACCTGTCGCTCGAAGACAATCTCATGCGTCTGTTTGCATCAGACCGCGTGGCAAACATGATGCGTCGTATGGGCATGGAGCGCGGTGAAGCTATTGAACACAGGATTGTTACCAACTCGATAGAAAAGGCCCAGCGCAAGGTTGAAGGGCGTAACTTCGATATTCGCAAGCAGCTGCTTGAATATGATGATGTGGCCAACGAACAGCGCAAAATCATTTACCAGCGCCGCAACGAGTTGATGGAAACCGATGACATTTCCCAGGTTATCGATGATATGAGAACCACGGTCGTTGAGAGTTTCATCAGCAATTTCATACCGCCGGGCAGTGTTGATGACCAGTGGGACATTTCAGGCCTTGAAATTGCACTTCACGCCGATTTCGGTGTGACCTTGCCGGTGCAGAAATGGCTGGATGCCGACAAGAACCTGTTCGAAGAACCCCTGCGGGAAAGGATACTGGAAGCAATCAAGGCGGATTATGAGGCCAAGGCAGCAGATATCGGCCCCAATATGCGTAGCTTTGAAAAGCAGATTACCCTGCAGATTCTCGATACTTTCTGGAAAGAACATCTCGGACAGATGGAAAGCCTGCGTCAGGGTATAGGGCTCAGGGGTTACGGTGGCAAAAACCCGAAACAGGAGTACAAGCGCGAGGCTTTCAATCTCTTCGAGGAATTGCTGCACAATATCCAGATGGAAGTTATCAAGTTCCTGAGTCTGGTCCGCATTCGCAAGGAACAGGAAGTGGATGCCATCGAGAAACAGCGTCAGGCAGAGGATGCCAATCTGCGCCGCAGTCAGGTGCATGCCGAAGCCCGGTCAGCAACTGCTCCACCAGATGCCCAGGATGCACCGCCAGCCAGAGAGCAGCAGGCACCTGTTACCCGCAGTGGTCCCAAAGTCGGTCGCAATGATCCCTGCCCTTGCGGTTCCGGCCAGAAATACAAACAGTGTCACGGTAAACTGGGTTGAAAAGCGGTCGGTACCAGGTCATTTTCAAAATGAATGATTTGGGTAGGGGATGCTGACTTAGCCACCAGACTGGAAAGCGGCTTGCGGCAATTGAGTCCGAGACCCTCAGCGGCAGGAAGCCGCTGTCGAGTGTCCATGGATGGATTTGCAGCGTGTCGAGGAAACAATTGCCGCAAGCCAGCGCTCTGCTTTTTGCAGACTTCACATTTCAGATTCAAGCCAGATTTCCGGACAACTAGGGACTCTGCGCTGAACATCCTATAATTCCCTTTTTGTATTTCAACTGGAGTTCTGGCCATGGCCGTCGGTTCTGGAGATTACGGTACCCTGCATCCTGTACCCGGTATAAGACTCGCTGCGGTTTCTGCGGGTATCAAGAAGCCCGGCAAACTGGATGTAGTGCTGTTTGAGTTGGGAGAAGACACGGTTACGGTTGGGACATTCACGGCCAATGCCTTTTGCGCAGCCCCGGTAACGGTCTGCAAGGATCACCTTGCCAGATCTGCACCACGGTATTTCCTCATCAATACCGGCAATGCCAACGCCGGCACAGGTGCTCCCGGCATGCAGGCAGCGCTTGCCTGCTGTGAAACACTTGCCGAAGCTGCCGGTACTTCATCAACCGAAGTCCTGCCGTTTTCCACCGGGGTCATTGGGGAGCTTTTGCCTGCTGCCAGAATACAGGCTGTTGTCCCTGAAGCACTGGGGAAGTTGCAGGACAGTGCCTGGGATGAAGCTGCCAGAGGCATCATGACAACCGATACACGGCCCAAAGGTTGCAGCAGACAGGTTCAGCTTGGCGGAAAAAACATCACGATAACCGGTATAACCAAGGGCGCCGGTATGATCAAGCCGAACATGGCCACCATGCTGGCCTATGTGGCTACCGATCTGGCAGCTGACCAGCCACAATTGCAGCAGGCTCTACACAAGGCTGTGAATCTTTCTTTCAACAGGGTTACTGTTGATGGTGATACCTCCACCAACGATTGCTGCATGCTCAGTGCAACCGGTAGCAGTGGTGTGCACTTGTCGGCATTGACTGCTGATGAACAATCAAGCTTCCAGCAGACTCTTGAAGAAGTCTGCATTGACCTGGCCAAAGCCATTATCAGGGATGGTGAAGGGGCTACCAAATTTGTCACGGTCCGGGTCATGAACGGACACAGTAGTGACGAATGTCTCAAGGCAGGTTATGCAATTGCCGAATCACCACTGGTAAAAACAGCGCTGTTTGCCTCTGATCCCAACTGGGGCAGGATACTTGCAGCCCTTGGTCGCGCAGGTCTGGACAGTCTGGATATCAGCAAGGTGAAGATATACCTTGATGATGTCTGCATAGTCAGTGATGGTGCAAGAGCGCCTGGCTATACCGAAGAAGCCGGGCAGGCCGTCCT
>JAURLQ010000120.1 GCA_030831125.1 Gammaproteobacteria bacterium | reverse complement strand
GAACTTGCGAAGCTTGATCTCCTGTAAACGGTTTTCTGCCGCCATTTTCAGCACAAACCAGCTGATCAGGGCCGCACTGACCAGGAAATTGAACCACATGCCGACAATATGCAGATTCAGGCTTCCCATGGCATGGTCCATGTCCATACTGTTATCCACCATTGGCGTCAGTTCTGGTAATGGCAGGTAGAAAAACAGCAGTAGTGTGTAACAGGTCAGGGCAGAAAGTGTCAGCAGAATCGAATAGCTGCGATTCAGGGCGGCAGCAGCAATGGTTACCGGTACCAGAAAATACGAGACAAAGGGGTTTGTTGCGCCACCGGTAAAAAACAGCAGCATGCTCAGGCCCATGATGTCTACAAGCAGATGCAATACGAATTCCTGCTCACGGGCCACCATCTGTTTGCGCAGACGCAGGAACAGTACGCTGTTGAGGACTGCCAACACCGCGAAAATGCCGGCTATCAGCGAATAATTCAGAGAAAGATCAAGTATTTGCCATGCATACAGCAGTGCCAGAAGCTGGAAAAAAAATACCGTCAACCTGATGATGAACAGGCGACGCAGATTGAGTAGCAGGGTAGTCTGATTGATAGGCATCTGAAAAAGGGCTGCTGCAGTTTCGACACGCAGTAGAGAATATGACGGGGCACAATTCAAGCTTTTTGCCATGGTATTTTTGGCATGCCGTCATTCTGCCAGCAGGTTTTCCACTTTCCAGTGCCCCTGGAGTGGTGCCAGTGCCTGCTGGAGCAGCGGCAGGCATTCGCGCATGACATCAGGCAGCGTCCATGGCGGGTTGATTACCAGCATACCGCTGGCTGTCATGCCATAGTCTTCATCATCAGGCTTCAGGCCAAATTCAAATTGCCAGAGATCCCTGATTGATCCATGTCTCAATTTGTCGAGCAGCCTGCCTACATCGCCCCGCCGCACTACCGGGTACCAGATCAGTATCTGGGCACCGGGCATACGACCATGAATTCTGGCAGCAAGTTCTGCCGCCCGGATGTAATCATCCTTGATTTCATAGGGGGGATCTATCAGCACTACTGCCCTTTTTTGCACAGGTGGCAACAGTGCAAGGCTGTTTTTGAAACCGTCTGCAAGTGTCATCTGTACCCTGTCGTCGTCCTGCATGTGCCGTTGCAGCATCGAGAATTCAGCTTCGTGCAGCTCGAACAGATGCAGATGATCATTTCTTCTCAGCATGGAAGCTGCCAGCAATGGTGACCCCGGATACTGCTTGCGGAGCAGCCAGGGCTGTACTGTGGAAATATAGCTTTCAAGCATTTGCTTCGATTGTGCAGAAACAGCATTGAGCATGGACTGTAAATCCAGTTTGAGAATGCCTTCCAGGGCTTCACCTGTTCTTTCCGCTTCCACTGAGTTGAGTCGGTACTGGCCGGCACCGGCATGGGTATCCAGATAGAAAAGGGGAGTTTCTTTTCGGGTTGCATGTTGCAACCCGGCACAGAGCACCATGTGTTTAAGTACATCAGCATGATTGCCGGCGTGAAAGGCGTGTCTGTAGGAAAGCATGCAGGAATACCCGAAAGACAATTGCAGAATGACTGTTGGTTAACAGCAATTGTGATATTGCATTTTGTTCAGTCCTGATCCTGCAACAGGCTTCTTTTTGCGGAACTGCCCCTCACTTCATCAGCAGGGTACTTTGCGGCATTCAATTGCAATTTCTCTTCGGCAGCGCCTGCCAGATCAATGTCCAGCACATCTGCAAGCCTGCAAAGATACAGCAGGACATCGGCAAGTTCCTCTGAGGCCTGTTTTTGCTGCTTTTGAGTCAGATTTGCGGAGTCTTCCGGGCTGAGCCACTGGAAAATCTCCAGCAGTTCAGCAGCTTCCACTGTCAGGGCCATCGCAAGGTTCTTCGGCGAGTGGAACTGTTCCCAGTCGCGTTCCCGGGCAAACTTGCGCAAGCGCAGTTGCAGTGTGTGAATCAGATTGTCATTCATGGTGTCGGGTGTCCGTGCAGGTTGGTCCATGATACAGTCGATACCCATAATCAGTCACAATTCTGATCTATTTCAGCCAAGTCTCGAACAAATGCCAGACAGTTTTCCAGCCTTACCCAACGAGCATGCCCTGATTGCATTGCTGTTGACACTTGTTGCCCTGGTGCTATTCACCAGAAACAGAATTCCCCTTGAAGTGTCCAGTTTGTGCCTTTTGGGTCTGGTTACCCTGCTGTTTACGGTCTTTCCATTCCGGCATGACGGTGAAGTTTTTGAAGCAACTGCGCTGTTTGGCGGTTTTGGCCATGAAGCACTGGTAACGGTCTGTGCGCTGATGGTAGTGGGTCAGGGGCTGGTGCAAACAGGAGCCCTCGAGCCTTTTGGCAGATTGCTCACACGGGCATGGTCGATAGCACCCTTCCTGTCAGTGCTGGTAACCCTGATAGTCAGCGCCATACTCAGTGCTTTCGTAAACAATACCCCCATCGTGGTATTGCTGTTACCGATTCTGATCAGTGTTTCCCTGCGGACCAAGAAGTCGCCCTCGAAAATTCTCATGCCCATGGGGTTCGCCACAATAGTTGGCGGCATGGGTACAACCATTGGCACATCAACCAATCTGCTGGTGGTAAGCGTAGCAAGTGATCTTGGACTCCCCCGCATGCAGATGTTCGATTTCGTTCTGCCCGCAGCCTTGGCCAGCGCCATAGCAATCATCTATCTATGGCTTGTTGCGCCCCTGTTGATCAAGGACAGGGAAGTGCCCTTGGGTAACAACAGCCCCCGATTGTTCCAGGCAAGACTGCACCTGGATGAAGACAGCAAAGCGATTGGCAAGACGCTGGCCCAGGCACGGGAGCTGGCTGGCGATGGCATCCGGATTATCCGGATTCGCCGGGGTGAAAATCAGCTGCTTTTGTTGCCCGATGTTGTCCTGCAAGCCGGAGACCGATTGAGAGTGCAGGATACTGCAGCGAGAATCCGGGCGGCCGCTGAAGCCATGGGTGCAAAGCTCTATGCAGGAGAACATGAAGTCAGTGAAGATCACCCGCTCAAAGCCGAAGACCAGAGTGTGGCAGAAATTGCAGTGGTGGCAGGTTCTACGCTCGATGGTCAGAACCTGCGCTATACCTATTTTCTTGAACGCTACCAGTTGATGGTACTGGCACTGCACAGGGCAGGGCAGGATATCTGGAAGCCCCAGGAAAAGATCATGGATGTAACCCTGCAGCAGGGTGATGTGCTGCTGGTGCAGGGGCCAACAGAATCGATACACAAACTGCGCATGAACCCCGAGTTTCTTGTGCTGGATGCTTCCGAGCAAGTGGCGCATGCCGGCAGATCCACTCTTGCCCTGTTCATTCTTCTTGCCACGGTTGGAGTAGCGGCTGCGGGCTGGATTCCGATTGCGGTGAGCAGTGTCAGCGGTGCAATAGCGATGCTGTTGGCGGGGATACTCAATATCAAATCTGCCATGAAGGCACTCAGCGCTTCTGTAATTTTCGTTGTTGCTGCCAGCCTCGCCCTGGGACAGGCATTGGAGGTAACCGGGGCATCGGGTTATCTCACGAATGTATTCCTGTATGTTTTCAGTGAGGCATCGGCACCAGTCATGGTCAGTGCCCTGATCCTGTTGATCGGCATTCTGACCAATATCGTGTCCAACAATGCAGCTGCTGTTATAGGCACACCTGTTGCCATAGGCATAGCCCAGCAGCTGGGTGAGAACCCCGAGCCCTTCATTCTGGCGATACTGTTCGGAGCCAACCTCAGCTTTGCTACACCCATGTCTTACAAAACCAACCTGCTGGTCATGAATGCGGGCAATTACAGTTTCAATGATTTTGTAAGAGTGGGGCTGCCGCTTACCTTGTTGATGTGGATTTCCTACAGCGTCATTCTGGGCATGTTGTATCTGTGAAACCGTACAACAGGATATTCAGGGCCATGGGGACGCGCTGCCAGGTGCAGGTGTATGCCCAATCTGAAGTGCTGGCCGACAAGGCCGTCAATGCCGTCATGGGTGATGTTGAAAGACTGGAAGCAAAATACTCGCGTTATCGTGATACCAGTTTTCTCTCGGATATAAACCGTACCGCAAGTGCTGGCGGCAGTATTGCCGTGGATGAGGAAACAGCCTACCTGCTGGATTATGCAGAAACCTGTTACACACTCAGTGAAGGCCTGTTTGACATAAGCTCGGGTGTATTGCGCAGTGTCTGGCAGTTCGACAGCGGAAAACTACCGGATGACAGCACATTGCAAACATTGCTGCAGCGTATTGGCTGGCATCGCTTGCATTGGTGCAAGCCTGAGCTGGTTTTTGACACCGCAGGCATGGAGCTGGATTTTGGCGGCGTGGTCAAGGAATACGCTGCCGACAGGGCTGCTACCCTATGCCAGGAACATGGCATTACCCATGGGCTGGTCAATCTGGGGGGAGATATCCGGATTGTTGGTCCGCATCCTGATGGCAGTCCATGGAAGATAGGCATCAGCAATCCGCAGCAACCCGATCAGGCTGTTATCACCCTTGAGCTGTTCCATGGCGCCCTGGCCTCCAGCGGTGATTACGAACGCTGCATGACAATAGCAGGCAAGCGTTACGGACATGTGCTCAACCCTTTGACAGGTTGGCCTGTGTCGCACATGGCGGCGGTCAGTGTATTGGCAGATTTCTGTGTTGTGGCAGGAAGCGCCTCAACCATCGGTATGCTCAGGGAAGCCAAAGGAGCAGACTGGCTTGAAGCGTTGGGCTTGCCGTATTTGTGGATAGATGTGGATGGTAATACCGCCGGTTCATTGGCCAGCGGGTGATGCCGGCCTGTCGATAAAGTAACAGGCTGTTGGCTGGCTGATGTTGTTCACCACCATGTTTTCGCTGTGTGAGTACACGCCACCGATTTTCTCGATCGCGCGTCGTGAGCGGATGTTGTGTTCGCCAATATGGAACCACACCCTTTTTACCCAGCAAAAGGCATGATCCAGCATGAGCTGCTTCAACTCTCCGTTGGTAGCGCCTCCCCAATGTCGCCGAACAAGAAAGGTGTAGCCAATAGCCAGTTCATCATCCTGTGCCTGCCAGATGGGGTGCTGGCTATAGTAGCGTGAAGAGCCAATTATCTCCTGTGAAGGCAAGGCAACAACTGCGAACGCACTCTTTGAGGCAATAGCACCTTCAAAGAAATTTTTGGTGAAGACATCTTTTGTATAACGCAAAGGATCCGGGTGCTGTTCCCAGACAAGAGGATCACTTGCAGCTTTGTACAGTGCATCAAAATCATCAGCTACCAGTGGTCGCAGCAGAATATTCTTACCGATAAGCGTGGGTTGCAGTTCAATAGCCGTATTCATGACAATCCTTCAATACTGCTGATCTGTGGCCAGCTTTTCTGGCCGTTGCTGAGCATCTCTTCCCGCAAGTCTGCGGGCACCCAGTCAATGATGGCTTGCTGAAAGCTGGAGCGCTGCTGCAGTCGGGCAAACCAGCTTGCAACAGCGGGCAGCTTGCCGTTTTCCCACAAAGGAGACATGGCCAGTGCATTGAGGCGGTTCACATAGGGGGCCATAACCACATCTGCAATTGAAAATTGCTTGCCCAGCAACCAGTCGTTGCCACTCAGGGCGCTCTCCATTTTGCGCAGATAGCTGACGTACAACCTGATCTTGTCTGCAGCACCTGGTGCATTGATCCCTTCGTTGATCCATTGCCATTTCATCAGCCGCGCCGCCTTGCCTGCAGCATCACCGTTGTTGATGAAATCATCAAAACTGCCTACCCCATTGCGCAGAATGGTGTGCCGGTGAGACACGACATAGGTCAGCGCTGAACAGGCCGGGTGCAGTTCTTCACCTACTGCCTTGGTCCAGTATCTGGCTGAAGCCTTCTCAAGTGCAGATGCGGGATAAAGCGGATAGTTGGGGAATGCGTCTTCGAGATATTCACAAATGATGGTGGATTCGGTAATGACATGTCCTTCATGTACCAGTGTGGGCACAACCGCCTTCGGGTTCAGCCTGAGATAGTCGGGGTTGAACTGTTCACCTTTGAGGATGTCCAGATAGCGGCTTTCCCATTGCAGGTTCTTTTCGGCAAGCACCAAGCGCACTTTGGCTGCGCAGGCAGAGGAACCGTGGTGATAAAGCTTGAGATCGTTGTTCATCAAGGATAGTACATCAAGGGAATGTAATGAGGTTGATGGATTGTAACAGCTGGCAGCCCACAATCTGTATTTGTCAGAGCATGATTCAGCAGAAGAGAAATATTTGTACATCGCCGGGTCGTCAAGCTTACCCCTACGCCCACAGATCATGTTCGTTTGTAACCATTGCATAACAATCTGTGCGGCAGGGGCGTGCTTGCGCACCCATTTGTCCGCATCAGACTTGTTTGAACATTTGCACTTTTTGCCATCGACCCCTGCAGGTCTGATGCGTTATTGTGTAAAAAACCAGCAAGGAACAGTCATGAAACTGGTCTATAACGCCAACGACATCATGGAAGCCCACATAGTGGCCGGCATGCTCCATTCACGTGGCATGGAAGCCTTTGTGGGTGGCCATTACCTGCAGGGTGGTGTCGGAGAGCTGGCCACAACGGGATTTGCCACGGTCAGTGTGATGGAAGATGATCTGGAGGAAGCAAAGAAGGTTGTGGATTTGTACCTGGCAGAAGGTTCTACAGAAAGTATGGCAGGGCATGTAGTGAAGCCGCAGACTACATAGATCATCCAGAAAGATACTGACCTGAATTCGATGGAAAATATATCATGTCAGATACATGTGCCTGGTGCGATGCACCCAAAACCATGGAGCGCATATGCCCGCGTTGTGGCGCTGATTATGCCAAGGCCGAAGCGATCAAGAAGCACGGCTCGGCAAAATCGGTAACACAGGGTCAAGATCAATACGCTAAAACCACCACACTTGTTGAGCCAGCGGAAAGTACAGCAGTCATTCCCGTCAGGGATCCAGACAGCGAATGGCAGAACTGCCTCTATGCAGTGCCAGGCATGTTGCTTGGTGCCTGGCTGTGTCAGGTTATGGATATTTTCGATTCACTCCAGCGAATTGTCTTCGGCATGCCTGTGCATGAAGCAGGGCATGCGCTTACCGCCTGGCTTGCTGGTCGCAATGCCATGCCAGGTCTGTGGGTTACACGCGTTGCACCACAGCAGGGAAAATTATCCTTGATGAAAAGCCAGGTATCTTCAGAAATGAAGACATTGCCCGGTTTTGCCATACCTCCAATTCTGCTGGCCAGATTCACTGCCGATCCCACTATCGTATAGTCCATCCTGTTGTCAGCGCCGAAATTGCCAACGGTACAGTATCCTGTGTGGATGCCTATACGAATCATGAACGGGTTTACAAAACCCCTGTTCCGCCATTCTTCCCGCAGTGTACCGGGATTTGCAGGACCATTTTCTGCAATAATCAAAAAACCGGTGATCAGCCGGTAATGCCTGTTCTACCGGGCACACAGGAGAGGTTCATGAAAGGCAAGATCGGATTCATTTCAGTGGTGCTGCTTTTTTCCGGCACTGCTTCTGTATACAAAGCAATTTCTGCGCCTACCGTATTTCCTACCGGCACTACCATCTACGATCCTGCGCGCACCTGGAACGGGTATACCGTGCTGTCGATACTCGATACGCGTGCAGTCATGGTCATCGACATGAACGGGCGTGTGGTCAAGCGCTGGGACGACCTGAATGTTTCAGGAGGTGGACCTGCCCGCATACTGCCGGGTGGCATTATCGTTGCTACTGCCGGGGCAAATCCGCCTCATCAGGAAAGCACAGAACTGGTACAGCGTGATTTCAATGGGAATGAAATGTGGCGCTTTGACCATCTGGAGCAGATTACTGCCGAAAATGGCGATTCCATTTGGAGTGCCCGCCAGCATCATGACTGGCAGCGCAGTGACTTTCCTGCCGGGTATTATTCACCGCAATTCATACCTTCAACTGAAAATGCCACAACACTCCTGCTGACACATACCAACCGTGTCGTACCTGCCATTACAGACAAAGTAATAGAGGACGACCGGCTGGTTGAAATCAACTGGGCAGGTGAAGTGCAGTGGGAATGGCTGGCCAGCGATCATATTGACGAGCTGGGATTTGACGACGCGGCCAGAGCAACCATCCATGCAGCCCCGGGATTCAGTGCACCACGCGGCAGTTTCGATTGGCTGCATGCCAATTCGGCACACTATGTGGGCCCCAATCAATGGTACGACGCCGGTGATCAGCGCTTTGCCCCGGAAAACGTCATCATCAGCAGTCGCGAGTCCAGTGTTGTCTTCATCATCAACCGTGCCGGTAATGTTGTCTGGAAACTGGGGCCGGATTTCAGTCGCAGCGAAGCGGAACGGAAAATAGGGCAGATCATCGGCCAGCATCATGCCCACTTCATTCCCCCGGGACTGCCTGGTGCAGGCAATGTCATTATCTTCGACAATGGTGGTGGCAGCGGTTATGGGGCATCCAGCCCTATCGGCCTCAACGGGACAAGAATTTACCAGCGCTCCAACTCCCGTGTGCTGGAAATCAATCCTCTAACACTGGAAGTGGTCTGGTCCTACACGGCAGCAAATTTTTTCAGTACCAATATCAGCGGCGCCCAGCGGCTGCCCAATGGCAACACACTCATCACCGAAGGTGCTCCGGGACGTGTTTTTGAAGTAACTGTTGATGGCGACATAGTCTGGGAATACATGAATGCCCCGGGAGAAGTAGGACGCAGGTCCAATGGGGTGTACCGTGCATACAGACTGCCGTATGAATGGATACCGCAGCTTGCCTCACCGCAGGAGAGGGCAGTTACACCTCCACAGCCTGGTACTTTCGTTCTGCCCTGAAGCCTGCAATAACTGACAGGGACCTTGCATCATCTTCTGCGCCATTCCCACGGCGGCATCGGGTTGTTGTCCTGCCACAAACCGCTGCGGGAAGCTCTGGCAGCAGACTCGGCATCTGCAAGTTCCCGGTAATCAGCTGCAAAATCCCTGTACCACCAGGCCAGTCCTTCTTCAACCAGAGACAGGTTGATGTTGCCTTCTTCAGTGAAGACGGTGGCAACAAGGCGGCCGTAGTTGTCGACATCCTCAAGCACAATAAAGACATCCTTCCCCAGAATCCGGTCGGTCAGCGCACGACCCGCGGCCCTGCCAAAAGCCTGGTCGCTTTCCGGGGTATCAATGCCGAAGAGCCGTATCCTGAAATCACGCTGGTTGGCCAGGCGCAGTGTAAAGGTATCGCCATCGGTAACTGCGATGGCTCTGCCTGCCATATCGTATTGCAAGGCAGAGTTTTGCGAAGGTGCTGAAGGTTGTGAAGGATTGCTGAAGCTGTACAGGAACTCCCGGGCTTGCTGCAGCACATCCTTGTGCCAGGTCAGTTCTCCGTTTTCCAGAAATTGCGCCACACTTGCGCCCAGCAGAATTACTACCAGTACCAGTAGCGATGGCAGGCGCGGAACACGACGCGATTTGCGGGGAGTTTTCATACATTCAAATGGCGCAAGCACTATAGTCGGGACGATTGTGGGGAAGGCGGCGATATAAAGCAATAAACGCGGGATATGGGTAGTGGTG
>JAURLQ010000016.1 GCA_030831125.1 Gammaproteobacteria bacterium | reverse complement strand
TGTGCTTTGTCCGCTTGCACAGGTAGCGGGTAAACAGAAACATCCCGTCAGCAAGACAAGCTACAGTGATTTGTGGGAGGCCTTTGACAAATCTGCGGTCAGTATCAGTGCTGTGGATTTCACCTGGCATGAACGCCGTATTTCCCATGCTGCAACTGTAGTTTGATGTCCGGATGTTCGCTGATACCCGGCACCCGGATTCTGTTCCGGGAGTCCTGCCAGGTATTTTCAGTTGAATTCAGCATTTTGCCCGCATTTGTGATGTCTGAAAGTGGGCAATCATGTGATGTAGCAGTTAAACTGCATTATCAACATATGCCTGAATGGAAACACTACGATGGGAAAACTGATCAACTTCCTCTCAGCAGGGTTGCTGCTCATATCCGGGTCATTAGCGTGTGCGCAGGATCAGCCACCTTTTGAGGAATGGTTGCAGTCACTCAGGGAGGAAGTACTTGCACAAGGTATCAGTGAGGAAACAGTTGCACTGGCCTTTTCCGGGATTACACCGCCGCTGCAGCGCATTATTGAAACAGACCGTTCCCAGCCCGAAGTGGTCCAGAGCTACGAAGACTATCTGAAGGCGCGTGTCAGTGAGTGGAAAATTACCAACGGGTTGACCCGTATCGGGGATCATGGCGACCTGCTTGCAGAGGTGGAGCAGGCATACGGAGTGCAGGCCAGATTCATTGTTGCAATCTGGGGTATGGAATCCAATTTCGGTACTTACCCGATAACCGAATCCATTTTCAATGTGCTGGCAACCCTTGCCTATGATAATCGGCGTGGTGCAATGTTCCGGGCCCAGTTCCTGGAAGCGATAAAGTTGCTGGACAGCGGATTTCCCGGTTATGAAAACATGAAAAGTTCATGGGCAGGTGCCATGGGGCAGGTGCAGTTCATGCCGGATAACTACAGGCGCTATGCGGTGGACCATGATGGCGATGGCAATGCCGATATCTGGAATTCAGAGGCAGATGTATTTGCCTCCATAGCCAACTATCTGAAGTCTTTCGGCTGGGACAAGAGCCAGACCTGGGGGCGCAGGGTCAAGCTGCCACCCGGAGGTGAAACCGTGCTGGCAGCATCGCAAGGCGATGGATTGACACCTGACCGCTACTGTCGCAGCTATAACAGTCTGGGGGCGTGGCGTGATCTGCAGGCCTGGCAGGCACTGGGAGTCCGACAGTTGGATGGTGCGGATTTGCCTGCCAGATCCATTGCTGCTGCACTGGTAATGGCAGACAAGGGGGATGATGAAGCCTATCTGGTTTATCGCAATTTCTGTTCCATCATGCGTTATAACCCGGCTTTCAAATATGCTCTTTCCATAGGACTGCTTTCCGACCAGTTCAATGTAGAGCAGTAACAGGCTGCCACTGGAATGTCTGCTTCTCCAAGACCCTTCATCCTGATCCGCAATCTGTTTCAGCCGGGAGACAATTTCCCCGGATCATTTCTGGAACAGGAGGCGCGTTTTACAGAAAGCAAGGTCGGAGAGAATGTAAACGCAGTGAAAAAGAGGCGCCGCGACCTGTTCATGGGGCGTGATGAGTGCGCACCACTGGATGCCCTTGTGTTCGGTAAACTCAAGCCGATCCTTGAAAAGGAATTCGGTGTTTCCATCCGTTATCGCGAGCGATACAAAATCGGCCACTATAGTGAATCTGATCAGGGTTACTATAATCCGCACACGGATACTCAGGGTGGCATGGAGTATCGAAAACTGAGTATGGTGATCTGTCTGTCTTCAAAGGATGAATACGAAGGCGGAGAGTTCACCCTGGTCGATCTGGGAGAAAAATTCCGTTTCGATTATGGTGAAGCAATCATTTTCAATTCTTCACTGCTGCATGGTGTCAGTCCGGTAACCAGTGGTGACAGAAAGGTGCTTATCAGCTTCCTGTTTGATGAGGAAGGTGGCTACATCAAGTTGGCAAAAAGTGGCTCGCTTCACAGCTATACCCCTGTCTTGCCTCCTGCCGAACAGCCTGCCTTGAGTACTCAAAGTGCCGGTAATGATGACACAGGGTATTTGTTCTGCATTCCACCCAACAGTGGGCCAGGCAACCAGATCGTTTCTGTGAAGGAAGCCTATGCGATTGCCGGCGTGCTTGGTCGCAAGCTGATGCTGCCGCCAATCAATCAGCACTACACTGAAGGCAACAGGATCTATTGGAATTTCAATGAAATTTTCCGCATTGACGGTGAAAATGCCTGTTTGCCGGATCTTGAACTGGTCAAGTCTCTGGGCAAGTGCTACCTGATGCATGGAGCTTACAAGGACAAGCTGCGACTGGAAGAATTCCTTGATCTTGATATGGATAACATCCTGCTGGAAAAACGTGTCTTTCGTGCACCTGATGACCTGGCTGCGCTCAAGGGCATTGGTGACAGGGTGTTGTGTATCAAACATGCTTTCAATTCTGTCCGTTTCAACACCAGTCCTTTCAATGGTGTGCTTAATGCGCCACTGAATCATGCTTTTGTGCCCTGGTTCCGGGAAATATGTGAGCACCTTGATTTTTCACCCGCTATCCATGCCTTGGCTGACAGCTACCTGCAAAGCAGAGGCCTGGAAAACTTCATGGCAGTGCATCTGCGATATCCGGATATCATGGATGGCAAATCCCTTGCTGATCATGCAGGGTTTTCCGAGGTGCAGGTGCATGAATGGTTGCTCAGGCTTGCAGAAAAACATCATTTCGAACCGGATCAGATCTTCATTGCCACCAACAAGCCGGAGCTGGCCATGCAGTCACCCCTTTCCCGCTTCAGTTTTCACGTTGACACAACTGCCCGTGAATACGGCAGTTTCATTGAACAGTGCATTTGTTCAAGGGCCAGATTGTTTGTAATGTCGCCCTGGAATGACTACAAAAAAATGAATGAACCATGGCAGCGCAGTACCTGGTCGGCACTTGTCCATGAACACCGGATGTACAGACAAAAGATGCTGCCTGACCAGGATATTCTGCTGCTTTCCGCGTTCGACTCACGGTAGCTTCTTGGCTCCGCTGTTGGCTTCCTGTAAAAAGGGGCACTGTCCAATTTCAAGAAACAGGGGGAGCGATGCGCTCAACAGGAAAAAGCCGGCTTGCCATGTTGGCAATAGCCACAACAATCAACTGCTTTGCTGCTGAATCCGGTATGCAGGCCAATGGCGAAGTACATGAAATTGTATTGCCTTTGGAAAATGCCGGCCCCACAACGCTTGCCATAGCGCCAGACGGGGATGTCTGGTTTACGCTGGGCACTGGCAATGCGATCGGCCGTGTAGAGGCTGATGGCAGCAATTTCCGCCATTATCCCTTGCCGAACGAAAACAGTTCACCCCGCATCATTGCGCTCGGAGCGGATGGCAACATGTGGTTTTCCGAACATACCGGTAATCGCATGGGCAGAATCACGCCAAATGGCGAGATTGCCGAATTTGATATTCCAACCCCTGACAGTCAGCCACGCGCAATAGCGCTGGGCAGCGACGGAAATATCTGGTTTGGCGAATTTACCGGCAATCGTATTGGTCGTATTACTCCTGCCGGTGACATTACCGAGTTCGAGATACCAACCGCCGATAGCGGGCCCCGTGCCCTGTCGGCCGGGCCTGATGGCAATATCTGGTTTTCTGAGTTCAGGAGCAGCAGGATAGGGCGCATCACTCCAGCGGGTGAAATAACAGAATTCGATCTGCCCAGACCCAATGCGGGACCGGGCGACATTACGGCAGGTGCTGATGGAGCCATGTGGTTCGTGGAACTCAGTGGCACCATGGACGGGCTGCAACCGGATGGCAACAGGGTGGGGCGCATCACCATGGATGGCCAGGTTACCGAATATGCCATGCCACCCGGCGGCAATTCCCCTATCAATATAGCGGTGGGTCCGGACCGGAATATCTGGTACACAAAAGATGCAACACTGGGTCGAGTAACAGGCGATGGCACCATTACGGAATTTCCGGTTGCCCCGGGGGCTGCCCGCACGGTTGGCCTTACTGCAGGTAGTGACCGTCAGCCTCCCGACCGTTTGATAGACAGGTTATGGTTTACAGATCCCCTGAATAATCGCATTGCATGGCTTGAATTTGACACAGAATAAGTCGGCAGTGACCGGTCAGCCTGATACTTGATAAACGTAACAGGCTTGCCCTGAAGAGGAGAGCAGGCAGTGCTGATAGGTGTACCCAGGGAAATCAAGGATAACGAGTATCGTGCAGGCACGGTGCCTTCCAGTGTCCAGGAACTGGTGCACCACGGACATCAGGTACTGATACAGGCTGGTCTCGGCGCCAGTATCGGGCTGACAGATGAGCAGTACATAGCTGCTGGTGCACAGGTAGCTGGCAGCGCTGAAGAAATTTTTTCCCGTTCAGAGCTTATCGTCAAGGTCAAGGAGCCACAACCGGCAGAAATAGCCATGCTCCGCAAAGGACAGGTATTGTTCACCTATCTGCATCTGGCACCTGACCGGGAGCAGACTGCTGGATTGCTGCAAAGTGGTGTCACGGCCATTGCCTATGAAACTGTGTCAACAAAAGATGGCAGTTTGCCCCTTCTGGCGCCAATGAGTGAAGTTGCCGGGCGTCTGGCTGTTCAGGCCGGGGCATCCTGTCTGGAAAAGGACAACGGTGGTGCCGGCATCCTGCTGGGTGGAGTGCCTGGTGTCGATTCAGCGCATGTACTGGTTATTGGTGGAGGCATTGTGGGTGACAACGCCGCCTATATCGCCAAGGGTATGGGTGCCCATGTAACAATTCTGGATAATTCTATCCCCCGGCTGCGTGAACTGGACATCAGTTACGGTGGGAGGGTCAATTGTGTCTTTGCCAACAAGGCCAGCATTGAAAAATATGCACTCGAAGCTGATCTCGTTATTGGCGCTGTGCTGGTGCGTGGTGCAGCAGCACCCAAACTCTTGACTGCTGACATTATCCGGCGAATGAAACAAGGTGCAGTAGTAGTGGATGTGGCTATTGATCAGGGAGGCTGTTTCGAAACCTCAAGACCGACAACGCATTCAGATCCGACGTTTGTGGTCGATGGCGTTGTGCATTACTGCGTTGCCAATATGCCCGGCGTAGTGCCCCGTACTTCCACTTTCGGTCTGAATAACGCCACCTTGCCCTATGTGCTTCGTATTGCAGACACAGGCTGGAAAAAAGCATTACTGACAGACGAAGGTTTCAGACAGGGGCTGAATATCCATGCCGGGCATGTATGTTGCGAGGCTGTGGCACTTGCCCATGGTGAACAATACAGTCCACCGGAAAAATTTTTGCAATGAATTACACGTCAAGGCAGTGCACTGCCGATAACTCCCTTTAAAGGAGCGCAATATGTTTGAAGTGGCTGAACTGGGATTGAAACTGACCAAAAAGGAATTTGAGGAAAAGGCTCCGGACCTGCATACACGGTTGCTGCAGGTGCAACGCGAACTGCTCGAATCAGGCAAGGCTGCCATCATCATCGTGTCGGGCGTAGAAGGTGTCGGCAAGGGTGAAGTGGTCAACCGTTTCAATGAATGGCTGGATTCCCGTGGCATAAAAACCACAGCTTTCTGGGATGAGACTGACGAGCAGGCGATGAGGCCACGGTACTGGCGTTTCTGGAGGGCAATGCCGGCGAAAGGAAACATCGGCATCATGTTCGGTTCCTGGTATACACGCCCCATTATCGACAGGGCCTTCGGAAACATTGATGAGGCCGAGTATGAACGGCAGCTGCAGGAAATTGTGCAGTTGGAGCGCATGCTGACCGATGACGGCGTCATACTGATAAAGCTGTGGTTCCATCTCGCAAGAGAAAAAGTGCAGAAGCAGCTCAAGGAAGATGCCAAAAAGAAACACAAGGGTAAGCTGAAACGTTCACCCTATACAGCAGAATTTGAAAAGCAGTTCGAGAAATTCAAGAAGGTGTCGCAGACAGCAATTCGTAACACAGACGTTGGTAACTCTCCATGGCACATCATCGAATCTTCCGATGTCTTCTATCGTGATCTGACAGCAGGCCAGATTCTCCATGACAGTCTCAGCCATGCCCTGGTCTCTGTGCCTGTCAAAAAGAAAAAGACCAAAGTAGCCAAAAAGGCTCCTGCTGAACCTGTAGCAAAAACCATACTTGATGCCGTGGATGTCAGTGGCAAACTGGAAGGTGATGCATACCGTAACCAGCTCAAGAAATGGCAGGGAAAACTGCAGGAGTTGACATGGCAGGCCCGCAATGAAAAACGCTCGGTGGTACTGGTATTCGAAGGCTGGGATGCTGCAGGCAAGGGCAGTACCATTCGTCGCCTTACCCAGGCTATCGATGCCCGGCTTTATCAGGTCATTTCCATAGCCGCACCGACAGATGAAGAGGCGGCGCATCACTATCTATGGCGTTTCTGGCGCCACATCCCGCTTGCAGGCTATATCTCCATCTATGACCGTTCCTGGTATGGCAGGGTGCTGGTCGAAAGGGTAGAAGGGTTTGCACCGGATGAAGACTGGCAGCGGGCTTACAATGAGATCAACCTGTTTGAACAGCAATTGACTGAAAGTGGCACCATTGTCATCAAATTCTGGCTGCATCTGAGCCCGGAAGAGCAGCTTGCGCGGTTCAGGGAAAGAGAGAAAACACCCTGGAAGATGCACAAGATCACCGAAGAAGACTGGCGAAACCGTGACAAGTGGAATGACTACAAGCTGGCTATCAATGACATGGTGGCACGCACGAGCACCGAGTTTGCTCCCTGGCATCTGGTCAACAGCAACGACAAGAAATTTGGCAGGGTGGAAGTGCTGAAAACCGTGTGCAAAGCGCTCAAAAAGGCACTTGGCTGAATTCCATCAAAAGGGTTGTATGGAGATCAGGACTCGGGGAGGGGAATGTATTCTTCATCGCCGCTGATTTTCCCGAAGCGGCCTTCGCGCCAGTCAGTCTTTGCCTGTTCAATACGCTCCCGTCTGCTGGAAACCAGATTCCACCACAAGTGCCTGTGACCTTCCATGGCAGCGCCCCCAAGCAGCATGCAGAGGCAGTCTGATTCTGCGGTGAAAGTGATATCAGCTCCTGGCTTGAGCACAACGAGTGAGCCGGCCTGAAAAGTTTGTCCTCCAAGGATGATGCTGCCACTGTAGACATAAATGCCACGCTCTTCTATTTCTGCAGGGATCATGAAATTACTGCCGCCTGCAAGGAGCAGTTCTGCATAGAAGGTTTCACTTTCTGTATGCACTGGCGAGATCAGCCCGTACGCAGCGCCTGCAATCAATGAAAGCTGTACACCAGTATCATCGATATGTGGAATTTCATCTGCATCATAGTGGTAGAAGGCAGGTTCAATTTCTTCCTTCTCCAGTGGCAGTGCCATCCAGGCCTGGATGCCAGCGAGTACCGCCCCACCATTACGTTCGCTATGTGGGGATCTTTCGGAATGGACAATACCCCGTCCGGCCGTCATCCAGTTTACTTCTCCCGGACGGATGACAATATCATAGCCGAGGCTGTCCTGGTGTCTGATTGCGCCTTCAAAAAGCCAGGTAATGGTTGAAATGCCGATATGGGGATGAGGCCGGACATCCATGGCTTGCCCGTTCCCAAATGTGACCGGACCCATTTGGTCGAAAAAGATGAACGGGCCAACCATCTGGCGCTCCCTGGCAGGCAGTGCGCGACGAACCTCGAAATCACCTATATCCTTTACTCTCGGTACAACGACGGTTTCAATGAACTCATGTGATGCTGTCATATGCTGTTCTCCGCCTATACAAGCTGCATGTAGCGATTGTACCTGTTAGAAAGAAAAGCTTCCTGATTGTTGCAGCAGGTCAGTGCAGGGCTGCGCTTAAGGTATTGAACAGTTTCAGAACCTGTATTGCCATTGCTGAAATCTGAATACTGGTACAGCCCGGTCAACACAACTGCGCCGCGGCTTTCCGATTCAGTAACCAGTTTGCGCAGTCCGTCACGGACGAAATTGTCGGCCATGAACACGGCATCATTGGCATGCCCCACAGAAAATTCCAGTGGCCAGTTGCCCAGTGATTTTCTGACGGGGAATTCCTGTATTGTTCTTTGAGTTCCTCTGGCACCTGTTACTCCATTGGTTTTCTGCGACACAGCCACCCAT
The DNA here is from genome assembly GCA_030831125.1 of Gammaproteobacteria bacterium. Taxonomy (GTDB): domain Bacteria; phylum Pseudomonadota; class Gammaproteobacteria; order Pseudomonadales; family Pseudohongiellaceae; genus CAILUG01. Next base: position 39,593 of record JAURLQ010000016.1, on the reverse strand, counting down.
GCTGTTCAGGGTTGGATATTCAATGAGAAAAAGAAGGTTGTGCCTTTTTCCCTGGTTGATACATAGTCGAGTCCGGATCCATGACGTTCAAGAATTTTCTTGCATATATAGAGGCCCAGACCACTTCCTTCACGAGACCTTGTTGTAGAAGAGTCGCGCTGGAAAAATTTGCTGAACAGCCTTTCCCTTGCTGAATCCTCTATTACCTCTCCAAAATTGTTGATTCCTATCCTGACCTTGTCGGTTTCAGTATCCAGTAAAACAGTGACTTTCCCGGAATTCTCTGAAAACTTGATGGCGTTGGAAAGCAGATTTGTCAGTACCTGATTCATACGGTCGGGATCCATGTACACTATCAGCTGTTCAGGGAAGCCGGATGTTGCCACTTTGATATCAAATTTTTCTGCATACGAAGAATTGGCCCTGATTACATCCATGAGCAGTTGCACCAGATCTGCTTCCCTGAACCGGTATTCCATATGGCCCGATTCCAGTTTGTCGACATCAAGGATGTCATTGATTAGCAGGTGCAGTCGCTCTGTATTCTGGAGCGCTATATCCAGCATTTCCCTGCCTGAGTCTGAATCATCGTCCATAACGCCGCTTGCCAGCAAGGCAAGACTTCCCTTGATGGAAGTTACCGGTGTTCGCAATTCATGACTGACAATTGACACAAATTCTTCTTTCAATCTTTCGTTTTCCAACCGCTGTGTCACGTCCTGGATAAGTGACATCACGCCGATCATCTTCCCGGATTGATCGTGCAGTGTGGTATTGAACCATTCGCCATGAATAAGAGTACCGTTCTGGCGTCTGGAAGACAGAATAAATTGATGTCCTCCGGCATCATTTTCCAGTTGAGCCCAGGCCTGCCATAACTGGTCCTGTTCGGTTTTCGGCAATATCAGCGCTGGCAGGAATTGCCCGGTAGCTTCTGTAGCGTTGTATCCGAACAATGATACTGCGGCGGGATTCCACTGGATAACCTCAAGATTGCAGTTCCATTCGATTACGGCTAGAGGTGTTTCATTGATATAGTGAGACAATCTTTCCTGGTAATTGTGCAATTGTTTTTCACGCTCACCAGCCTCGATTGAAAGTACGATACTTCTGATTATTGCCCGGTTTATTCTCAGTGCACTCAACAGCATCAGGGCGAGCATGATGGCCATCAGCCAGATAAGGTATGCTCCCACATCCGAATGATTGAGATAAAGCGTTAGTATCAGGGGGGCTGTCTGCAACAACAGGAAGGTGACAACAAGCTCGGCGTTGGGTGAAATTGCCGTGACAATAAAAGCCGCCATACAGATAATAAGCAGACAGAGATTGAGTTGGGCAATGAGATCCCCTTCGACAAACAGGAGAAATCCTGCGCTGCCGAATGCTCCTGCCAGTATAAAACTCAGTATCCTGAACTGTGACCACAGGTTGAGGGACTGTGTGATGTTGTCCCTGACGTGAAGATAGCGACGGTAATGCAGCCACCTGAACAGGGTGAGAAACAACAGCAGGGCTGCCCAGGTATAGAGTTGAGGTGAAGGCACCGCATTATTGAACAGGAAAATTGCCAGCAGGACACAGCACAGGTTGGCCAGTACACCGTGAGGCAGCACGTTGAAAAGCAGCTTGAGCTGTTCGAGAAGTATGGATTGGGGTGCAGCCTGGATCCGGGTCATTCAATTTGCTGTCTGCTGTTGGTTCTGCTGTATTCTGGCATATTCACATCCACTGGGGGTATTCTTGCCTGCCCGGATGCTACTGATTTCTGGAGATAGTCTTGGCAGCACTGAAGCGTGTCATGCATGTGGAAGATGATCCTTCCATCAGAATGGTTACCCAGGTAACACTGGAAAAGGTTGGAAAACTCACTGTACTGAGTTGTGATGGCGGGGAGACTGCCCTTGCCAAGGTCAGGGATTTCGACCCACAGATTATTCTGCTTGATGTCATGATGCCCCGAATGGATGGCCCGGCCACGCTAGTGGAGCTTGCCAGGATCATCGACCTGGAAACCCGGCTGGTGCTTTTCATGACCGCCAAGGTCCAGGAGAAGGAGATCGAATACTACAAAAGTATCGGGGCCACGGGTGTGATCATGAAACCCTTTGATCCAATGACTTTGCCGGATCAATTGCAGGAATACTGGACTTCATTCCAGAACAGCTGGAGTGTCTGAACGGCCTGTCGGGCAGCCTGTTCTGCAGATAATGTTCAGGTCCCCTGAAGCCAGCCCTTGTTACTGGCACTCTTCGTCAGTGCCCAGTGTTTTTTTCTTCCTCAGAAAATCAAAACCATCATCTGTGGTCTTCAATGGATCCTTCGACGGCCTGCCAACGGTTGGTTGGGAAGATTTTGCAGGAGAGGGAGGTGGTACCTTTACAGGTTTCGGCCAGAGTCTTTTCTCAACCAGCAGCACATAGATCCCGATGGAAAGGGCATAAAGCACTATTTTGGCCAGAGTGACATAGAGCACATAGCCTGTGTCACCCGACAATTCCACGTAGCTCACATATTCCGAGTGCAGGAACCACAGCAGCAGCCACATAGCCAGCACGCACAGCAGGCCCTTGAACCTGGGCTTCAGAAAACGGCCGGTGGTAACAAGAACGCCTAGTTTGAATAAATGATTGATCATGTGCAGCTTGTGCTCAGGTCAGTCCAAGTGCCAACAACAACAGCACGAAGGCTGAATTGCGGTATTTTTCCTTCAGTTTGCCTTCCTCTGCTTTGACAATTACCTCAAGCTGGTCCTGGTCGTAGTCGGTAACCCTTTTGCCGGCAAGGGCAATTTCTACCTTGGCCTGTGCAATGGCCTTTTCCCTCAAGGCGCTCCGGTATTTGTCCTGCAGTTGGTTTCTGGATTCTGCCAGCCAGTTTTTCATGTTTGATCACTAAAGTGAGGCTTTCCTTTGTGGAGCAAGGATAGGGGGCGATTGGGGGCTGTGCAAGCTGGTGAAAATAGCCAAGTTTTGGTGTGCAGTAACGAATGCTTTGCGGTTCTGAGGCCGGAATAAAACACAACTATATGAAATTATTGGATATTTAAAGGTTGGCACAGGCTTCGCAAAGACTGCTGCAGGATAAGCCGATAACAATTCTGGAGAAGAGAATGAATATATTGATGGTACTGCTGTTACTGGCTCTGTTTTGCGGAGGATTTGCCTTACTGATTCCGGTGTTGACCATTGGCGCACTTGTTGCCGTTGGTTGCGGCATTTTCCTGATCTGGTTATTGCCCATTCTGATAATCATTGGCTCGAATGAAACAAGCACCGGAGAAAAAGCAGCCTGGATTCTGGCAATAATTTTCCTGAGCTGGTTTGCATGGATCTTCTATGCCTTGCTGGCACCCATCAAGCCAAAACCACGTCAGCATTTTTACTACTGAATCCCGTATCTCTGCAGGTCAGGACACAATGGAAAACAGATACAGAAATACACTGACCAGATCAGGCTCGGCCAGCAAACCCGCCCACTGGTTCGCCAGGTTATTGGCCCTGGTCTTTTTGCTGCTGTGTGTGGCAATCGGAATGGCAGGCCTGATCCTGCCTGTCATTCCGGGTCTTTTATTCCTGGCGCTGGCCTGCATGATCGCGGCCACTATTTTCCCTCCACTGGAAAGATACTTGCGTCGATATCCGGGATTGTCCATTTATCTGGACAGGATGGCCGGTTTTCACAGGCTGGCCGTACCGGAGAAAATCCGCTTTGTTGGCTGGCTGCTGGTCAGACTGGTTATTGACAGTTTCCGCTGCTTGCTCGAACTGCTGGCCCGACTACTGAGCACTGCTGGCCGGTTTGAACGTTCTGGACCTTGACCTGGATCATCCTGTACTGGTCCCGCCAACTGAATAATGACAATATTCATATAATTTCAGTAACCGGGAGTAGCACATGAGTTTTGGAAGGCTTTCACTGACAGGCCTGGTTTCAATCTTGACGGCCTGCGCGGCAACGGAAAACTATAATCCCCTTGAAGATTATGAGCAGCTCACGCCAGTGACGCGTCTCGAGACGCCAGTTGCCAGAGCCAACAGCCAGTTTTCCGAGGAGGAGGTCAACCGGGGACGCTACTTGGTCGGTTTGCTGGGCTGTGGCAGCTGTCATACCAACGGGGCGCTGGTTGGTACACCAGACAATAGCCAGTTGCTTGCAGGTTCCGACACTGGCATTGCCTACAGCAACCCGCTGGCAAACAGGAATCCAGGCGTGGTTTATCCCTCCAATCTCACACCAGATATGGATACCGGTATCGGAAGCTGGGATGTGGACGATATCATCCGGATGCTGCAAACAGGGGTGGATCGACATAGCGGGCAAACACTGCCAGTAATGCCATGGCCAAGTTATGCAAATATTTCAGCAGAAGACTCCAGGGCCATTGCCGGTTATCTGTTGAGCCTGCCTCCTGTAAGGCATGATGTCCCGGAGAATGTAAGACCGGGTCAGCGTGCTACTGCACCCTTTGTCCACTTCGGTGTTTACCAGAGCAGGGAATAGCAAGGGCTGTTGATCAGGGGGTAAATCTGTAGCTGCGTGCTTTCTGCGTAAGTGGGCAGGTAAATTCCAATCCTGTTGCATACAGTTGCAGACCTCTGTTGTCACGGTTGTTTTCCCCGTAAGCAGGATCTCCAAGTACAGGCCAGCCTGACTCAGCCAAATGCCGGCGAATCTGGTGTTTGCGTCCGGTTATCAGTTCCACTTCCAGCATGCTCGCATTGCTTTGTGGATCGTATGAAAGGCACTTGAAATACGTAAGGGCAGGCTTGCCTTCTACCGGCAAGGTGATTTCCCCGGACGAGGGGGCTTGCCCCATGACCTGCGCCAGATAATATTTGCCGAGTTTGCTGTTTTGCGGATTGCGCTGTGATTCATCACGTGCAAACAGGGATGAAAAAGCAGCAGCCGCCTTCGGTGTATGGGCAATCAGCATGAGGCCCACAACCTCCCGGTCCAGCCGATGTACCAGAAACACATCACGATGCAACTGCAGTTCGGCCTGACGCAACAGTGAACAATGATCTCCCTCCCGTGTGCCCTGTGCCAGCAGACCTGCAGGTTTTACCCAGATGCTGTAGTGCTTTTCGTCGCTGAGCAATTCGGGAATGGCAGGGGTAAGCGCAAGTACTTCAGGATCATGATAAAGCGACAATCTGTCGCCTGACTGCAAAGGTGCTGTGGCACGGCGAAGTCGCCTGTTTTTTGCGCCGCGCTGTAACCATACAGCACCTTTGTTCATGGCATCCTTGATTCGGGATTTCGACAGAGTGCTTGCCGACTGCAGGGCGGAGATAGCTGTTTCCCCGTCTGTGACACAGGTGTATTGATAGAGACTCGTTGGCATGTCAGGGTGCAATTGTGGAAATCCGGAATGGATTATTCATCAGCCAGAGCCTTTAGCAGCAACTGCAGGTTCTGCTGCATGCCACCTCGAAAGTCGGTAGTGGTTTCCAGCGAATCCAGCACTACAAGACGTGCACCTGATGCGGCGATTGCTGATTTGATTTCGTCGGCAGGGTCCCATTTATGCACCACTACCCCGATTCCGGCATTGCCGAGATTTTCTGTGAGCCTGTCATAGTCCTCGGGAAGCCAGTCTATGTCCTGCTTGACGAAATAGTCATCGACAAATATGCCAAGATCGCTGGTGAGATAGACAAACTCTTCAGCCAGGGCGTAAACGGCAGGATCATTTACATCAATCAGCTCCAGTTCAAATTCCGCTTTCATGTTGAAGAAGAGGTTTTTCTCCCTGTCGAGATTGGCTGCTATGGTTGCAGCGGAATCCGGATAAAGCCTTTGCAGATCAGCGCCAAGGATGTCCAGGGTCCTGATGACATTCGAAGGGCTGAGCCAGAACCAGGGTGATATGTCGCCACTGACCGGAGATCTCGCTACTGCCACACCATCAAGTTCATGGGAATACGGTTTGGAGGCATCAATGTTCACTGCGCGGATATTGGTTTCTCGCGTGGCAATATAAAGCGGATCAGTGAGCCAGACCTGTCCTATCGAGATCACCGCATCTGCGGCAGCAAAATCTTCAGTAAATCTTTCTTTTTGCCGGGTGAAGAGTGTGGCCTGGGCCTGCATGCTGCGTGGCGATTCCGGCAGGAGTCTCAGTTCAATATTCGTGTTTTCAAGCAGGCCGGCAGCAAGTTGCTGTACAGGCGCCATACTCACCAGTACAACCGGGTGTGCTTCCTCAATCTGGGCAGTTGCACAGGCACCACAGAATGACAGAATTACGCTGACCGCCATGAAAGGAAGCCTGCTCACACTTTTGCCTCCCGGAAGGCGGGTACAACGCTGCGGATGATAGTGGTCAGTATGAAGAAGGCTGCTGCGACCAGCACTATTGCGCCGCCGGATGGAACAGGGATATCCCATTGCATCGGAACGAGAATGCCCAGTATGCAACTGATGGTTGCAATACCCATGGTGGTATAGACAAAGCTCCCCAGACTGCGACAGATATTGCGTGCGGCTGCTGCAGGGATCAAAAGCAGTGCCTCCACCAGTACGGCGCCAATGATTTTCACGCAGGCCACTGTGATGATGGTAACCAGGATAATGAAGATGTATTCAACAGCTTGTACGTTGATGCCACGTACCTGGGCGAGGGAAGCATTCAGACTGCCGAGCAGCATGCGGTTGTAAAGGGGTAATCCGACGATGAGTGTGATCAGGGTAACAACCAGGAGTACGTTCATATCCAGATTGTTTACGGTCAGGATGGAACCGAACATGATGCTTTCAAGGATGTGTGTGTTCACACGGGCAGAGACAAACAGCAGCATTGAGGCGCCAACTGCCAGTGAAATGGACAGGAACACGCCGATAAGGGCATCCGAGGACATCTTTGTGCGTGCCTTGGTGTAATTGAGCAGAATGCCGAACAGCATGCAGAAGCTGAACATCGATACGTAGGGCGCGGTATAGGATTCGCCAATCAGTACGCCGATTGCTACACCTGTGAGAGCAGCATTGCCTATGGCCTGGGAAAAGAAAGCCATGCGTTTGGCCACGATCATGGTCCCGACACAGCCCAGTAATGGACCGATAACAATGGCGCAGAACAGGGCATTGATGACAAATTCATAGTAGAGCACAGAGGGCAGCACACCTGCAGTGGCCTGTGTGCTGATGGTTTCGCGTAACCAGACATAGAAAGCTTCCATCAGGCTTGCCCTCCTGCTGCTTTGGAAAACACGCCGCGTTTCATATCTGCCGAGAGCGTGTCTTGCACCGCGCCAGTGGCAATGACCCGCTTGTCGATTACAGTTATGTCATCGGCCATCTTTTCCACCTGGTCCAGATCGTGATTGATCCACAGTACGGTGTTGCCTTCATCGTGCTGCTGTTTGATCAGTGCTTCGAAAACACGGGCACCACCTTCATCCAGGCTTGTCATGGGCTCGTCAAGAACGATCAGGGAGGGTGAGGGAATGAGTGCCTGGGCAAACAGCAGGCGCTGGCGTTCTCCGCCGGACAGGCTGCCAATCATGAAATTCCGTTTGTCCGTCAACCCTACGCGTTCCAGGGCCCGGTCGATAAGTACTTTGGCTTCCTTTCGGGTTGAAGTAAATGCCGGCTTGTTCTGACTGACGATGGTCAGGAAATTGTCGATTGAAAGCGGCAATGTTTTTTCCATTTCTATGAGTTGGGGGACATAGCCGATGGTCCGGTTTTCACGCCAGTCGATCCGGATATTACCCGTGTGCGGCATCTGGCCCAGTATGCAGCGCAGCGTGGAAGTCTTGCCTCCACCGTTCGGCCCGATGAAGCAGTGAATGCTGCCTGCGCGGACCGTGAAGTGCATTGCTGAAAGAATAGGGGAATTGCCCAGCTGCAAGCTGAGGTTTTCAACGTGAATGGCTGGGCCTTGCATGTGACCTCGTTCGGTATTACTGCTTGTCCGGAAACTGTTCAGTGCGCAGTGCTTTCTATTGCCGCCTTGAGTGAATCCAGGTTGTAGCGCATCTCTTCTTCGAAACGCTCCGGAGTGTAATCACCATCAGAAATGTGCGAGAAGGAATAAACCTTGACGCCCGTTTCCGTTTCGATGGTTTCCGCCAGTCGGCCGGCAAAATATTTTTCCGCAAACAGTACATTCACACCTGCTGCCTTGATGTCATCTATGGTCTGCGCAAGCTGTCTTGCCGTAGGTTCAACACCATGACGTGGTTCCACGACTGCAACAATCTGCAAGCCGAATTCCTGCATCAGGTAGCCATAGGCACCATGCATGGTGGCCGCCCGGAAATTCGAGGCATCCAGCTTGGCTATCTGTTGTGTGTATTCGGCTTTGAGGCGCCTCAGGCTTGTAGCGTAGTCGCGTGCATTGCGGCGGTACTGTTCTGAGTTGGGAGGATCCAGTTCCCCCAGCTGGCGTGCTATTTCGTAGATCTGCTGGATTGCAGTTATTGTGGAAATGAAAGTGTGGGCATTGACGGTATCGTCTGTGCCACCGGCAACAGGAATCAGGGAAACTGCATCATTGGCATAGATCAGTGGCGTATCCGAACCTCCCGAGGCATTCATGATTTCGAAGGCCCACTGGTCATGACCTATTCCATTGACGACCAGTACATCAAGTGACTGTGCCCGTTTGAGATCATCAGGCAAGGGATTGTAGTTGTGCGGGTTATAGCCGGCTCCGATCAGGGGCATGATGTCTGCCCTGTCTCCCACTATATGGGAAACAAAGCTGTAATACGGATGCAGCGTAACGCCCACCATCATCCGGTCGCCATTCTTGAACGCAAAGGCGCTGCTGCTCAGCAGAAGCAGGGAAAGCACAAGAAGTTTGACAGGTTTCATTTTGCTGCTCCGGCAGGCTCAGTTGTCCTGCAATCTTTCCACTTCATCCCGACCACGATATGGCACTACCTGTTTCCAGCCTTCCAGAATGATAGAGGCTTCCTTGGATGTTCGGGGAACCGGTGCGAAGCGATCCGGATGCCACCAGATGTTCGCTGCGGAAACCTGCGAACCTCCGGCGTGTTTGTGATCTATAACCAACAGGTATGCACCCTGGTCGGCGTGTGTGCCGTTGGCGCCATGATAGAGTGTCAGTCCCTGGGCTTCCCCTTCCTGGACGACATTCTTCAGTACCCATTCAACCGAACCGTTACGTTCCCAGCTGAGGTCGCGATAGAAAGGTGGCAGCAGATCATTCTGGAAGTCATCATCTTCGGGCCACTCCCCGTAAAAATAGACCATCCACTGGATTTCATCAGCTGCGACAAGCAGCTCGTTGTAGATGGCCTGATCGACACCCTGCAGGCCATCATAGGCGCTGACCTGCCAATCCAGGATTTCCCGGGTTTTTTCCTGTCTGCCATAAGTTTCTGCATAGAAACCCGTAAAGGAAACCACAGCAACTACAGCCAGTATCAACAACCCGGTTTCCCAGCGATTGATGCTGGGAGAAACGGACTGGCTGTAGACGGCAGCAGTGTTCATGGCTTTTTACCGGGGCTCATGGCTGTTTTTATTCAGGCAGGTCGGTAACCTGTACCCAGAGGATGGCATCCTGCGACAACGGCATGCCGTTATGTTCGCGCTGAGGACCAACACTCAGTGCAGCAAAGCCCCACCAGCCTGCCTTTGGCATCGCAAAAGAAAATTCACCTGCTTCATTGGTCAGGATAACCTGTGCTTCCAGCGAAGGGTGAGGAGCATTAATCAATCCCTGTTCCTGGAAGCGACGGTTTTCCACGTCCAGCGGGTGGTTGAGATATTCAACTTCTACCTGGGTGTAGGGTACAGGAATACCATCACTGAGCACGATGCCCCTGAAGACTGCGCCAGTCCAGTTAGCGTAAGGTTTGTTCAGGGCCTCGATTTCAGCAGGCAAACCAAGCGTTTCCAGCCAGTTTCCGGGTACCCCGCCTACATTGATCATGACCTTGGCAAACTGCTGGATGTAGAGCCCTTCTCCGGATTCCAGATAAGGCTCCGGTTCAACCACTATCTGGTAGTCGCCAACCGAGCGCATCACGTTGCGAGGAATATTTGCTTCCCAGGCACTGACATTGCCGCCATCAGTCTGCCACTGGATTTCTTCCAGATACGGCATCAGGTCGACTTCTTCGCTGGGCGTACCTACACCCTGGCGTTTTGAATAATAGAATCTCTGCGGTTTGCCCATGCTCATCGTAGGTCCACCGGCAAAGGCATGGGTAAAGACGATATTCATCGGAATATCATCGGTAACCCGGTTGATTGCTGTTTGAGGTGTGTACATGACAATAAAATGTGCACTGGCCTGTATGCTGGCCAATGCAAGCAACATACCTACAAATAGAGACTTGATTTTCACGGTTTGCTCCTTGGGTACATCAGACTATGTCGTCACCCAGAATGGTTATGGAGTGATCGTCCCCTGCGGAAAAGACCACTGAAAATTCACCTGAAGGGCGGTCAAATTTCACACTGCCCCTGGCATCAAGTTCTCCTTGCTGCAGAACCTTGCCCTGTGCATCTACTACTCTGATCAGGATACCCTCGGCAGAAGCACCATCGGAAAAGCCACCCTCGCAGGTCAGAGTACCATCAGAGTTGTCAAAACAGTCGAACAGTGGGGTATGGGCATGGCTCTGGCTGCCCAATGCAAGGAGTATCAGTAGCAGATATGACCTGGTCATTCTCATTTTGTTTCCTCTTTGAAATGTCGGCTTTTGACCAGCTTCCGGACAGATCATTGCATACTGGCAGGTCTGCCAACAACTGGCATGCCTGCTCCAGATAAATGCTTCACATTCGTTTCATATTGCCTTCTGAACCCATGCCGGTAAAGCGCTTAACTGTTGAAGAACAGTTAACTTAACGTTAACCAGTCTGGCAGAATCGGATTAACAGGACCTTAAGCGTAACAGGACGCTAATTTCCCTGTAATTTTGCGGATCAGGACCTGGGTTTGACCAGATCTGAAATCAGACCGCCGAGGCCTGCGGGATGGCGTTTGATGGCCAGAAAAGTGATGTCATCGGCCAGATGCTGGTTCTGGAAACGGCAAATTTCCCTGACAGCAGATTCGCAGATCACGCTGGCACTGCTGCCACTGTGGTTCTCCAGAAACTGTCTGATCCGTGTGCTGCCGTAAAAGTCACCCCCGGGTGAGCGGGCTTCCGGAAAACCGTCTGTGTACAGAAACAGGGTTTCACCTACCTGCAGCCTGAGTTCGGCATTGCGGTATTCCTGATGTTCCAGCATGCCCACAATGGTACCAGTTGCTTCACCTGTTTCCCGGATTTTTCCATTCCTCTCCAGTATGTATGGGGGAGTATGGCCACCGTTGGCATAAAGAATACGCCCTGATCCTGTGTGGTAGGTGCCGAGGAAAATGGTGACAAAAGCCGCCCCTTTGTGGCTTTCCCTGAGGCGGTCATTGGTTTCGCGGAGTATGTCTGCGGGTGATTTGCCGCTTTGGGCAAGGTTGCGAACGATGGTGCGGGTAACTGCCATGACCAGCGCTGCAGACATCCCCTTGCCTGAAACATCGGCAATAACAAAAACAAGTGTTTTGGGGTTGATCAGGAAAAAATCAAAAAAGTCCCCGGCAACATGATGAGCAGCCTGATTAACGGCATGGAGTTCGAATTCATGGCGGTCGGGGAACGGTGGGAAGACATTCGGCAGCAGCGATTTCTGGGTTTCCCTGGCCATTTGCCATTCCCTTTCCTGCATACGCTGGGAAGCTTCCTGCTGGCTTTGCAGGTCTATCTGCTTCTTGAGGTTGCGGAGCATGCGGTTGAAACCGATGCTGAGGCGGCCCAGCTCGTCTCTTGAACGAATGTTTTCAATATGGGTATCCAGTTTGCCGCGAGCCACATCAGATACTGCCGCTTCCAGTTTCTTGATTGGTTGGGTCATGCGAGAGCTGGAAATCCAGACCAGAATGAAAATCAGGACGATGGTAAGACTGAGCCCCCCGATGGCTATTTCCAGCTGGTCACGCAGAGGTTGGGTCAGTGCCGTTTCCGACTGGATGGTGGCAAGCAGCCAGCCTGTCGACTTGATGGGGGTATAGAGTATCCAGCTGTTGCCTGGTAGCAGTTCGTCATTGATGAACAGATCCTCCACTATACCCATGCCGGTGTCACCGCTGAGTATTTCATCCACTATCCTGGAAAAGTTGCTGTCGGTCTGCATTGATGCAGATTCATGAATATCGGAATTCAGTGCAAGTTCGGGCAGATAATGGGACACGAAAGTGCCGTCCCCGGTCAGGATCATGAAGCGCTGACCATTGAGGACGTCCGAAATTTCACGACTCAGCTCGTCTAGTCTGAGGTCAATAGTGGCAACCCCGATGAAACTGTCATCACGGTACAGGGGGACTGAGTATGTGGTCATTTCGAGATTGCCGGCGCCGGTATCAAAATAGGGATCGATCCATTTACCTTCTCGGCTGCCGAGTATTTCCGAGTACCAGGGCCATTCTCCGGTTGTATAGTCATAGGCAACCACACTTATATCTATGGCTTTGAGGTCTTCGTCGTAGACATAGGGGGCGAACAACCTGGTTTCGCTGTCATATATGTAAGGTTCGAAAGCAATGCCTGCGCCATAGATAAGTGGTGTACGGTTGGCATTTTCTCTCAGCAGGGCATACAGCTCATCCGGCTGGGGAGTAGCTCTGACGCGCATGAAGGCTGCCGTATCCTCGGCAATGCGTGCGAGTGAAATGAGCTCATTGTCTATTGCCAGAGCGAGCAGGGTAACTTCCATCAGTCTCTGTTCCTGCAGCGAGGTAACAGCCGAATCGTACACGCGTTTCAACGTGACACCCATTACCACGCTGGCAATGAGCAGCAGGGGCAGGATGATGGAAAGGATGAGTTTCCAGCGAATGGAAAAGACTATCCTAATGGGTTTTCTCCCTGATGCTTTCGGAAGCAGGAATAAAGGGATATGGCACTATCGGCTCCTCTTCAAGCAGTCGGCGACGCAGCATATCAAGTGCAATGGCGCAGCTCATGACCCGAACAAGATTGCGTGAGCGTTGCGACAGTCTGACTACCTGTACCCAGCAGTATTCCCTGTCTGCCAGTGCAATGGCGACAGTTCCAACCGGTTTTTCCTCGCTGCCACCTTCGGGGCCGGCAATCCCGGTTATGGACAGGGCATAATCACAGTCCAGCAGTTGACGTGCTCCCTTTGCCATGGCCAGCGCGGTTTCCTTTGAAACGGCACCGAACTTTTCCAGGACACCGGCGGGAACAGTCAGTATTTCTTCCTTGGCGGCATTGCTGTAGCTCACAATGCTGTGCATCAGGTAGTCGGAGCTGCCGGCAAAATCCACAAGCTGACTGCTCAACATGCCTCCGCTGCAGGATTCAGCCAGGCCCAGTGTGGCACTATTGTTGCGCATGAGTTGATGGACTTCTTCTGCCAGTGATGGAAAACGTTCAGTCACAACAGCAGTGCCGAGTTCGCTGCGCAAGGCGGCAAGGTAGTCCGGCATGGCATTCATGGCAGGCGCCCCCCGGGCAAAGACCTTGATTTCCACATGGGGCGGAGACGGCCGGTATCCAAGTGTTATTCCCTGGGGGAGGGCTATGCCGCTGATACGGTCTGCCAGAGAGGATTCGCCATGTCCGATAGTAACCAGTTTGTGAAGCCTGGTTGCGGGCATATTGCCGAATTCTGCCTGAATGAACGGAATGAACTGGTTTTCCACCATCGGTTTGAATTCACCCGGCACCCCGGGAGTAAAGAACAACCATGCTGTATTGAGTTTCATGCGAAAGCCCGGAGCCGAGCCGGCAGGGTTGTCGACCAGAACCGAGCCTTCAGGAATAAGGCATTGTTTGAGGTTGCTTTTTGGCATGGTTCTGCCGCGTCTTGAAAACCAGTCTTCAAGATGTTCCCGCCATTCGCGGTGTTCCACCAGATTAACGCCAGCTGCCACGGCCATGGCCTCAGCAGAAAGATCGTCTGAAGTAGGGCCAAGACCACCATTGACCAGAATCAGGTCTGCCGCGAGACTTCTTTCCCTGAAAAGCGCAACCAGATCTTCAAGGCGATCACCTACAGTACTGCGCCTTTGCAGTTCGATACCGTGGTCCATCATCAGATTGGAAAACCAGGACGCATTGGTGTCAGTGATCTGCCCTGACAGCACTTCTTCGCCTGTACTGATCATTTCAAGTCGCATGGGAAAAGAGAGTAAACCGTTCATGGTCCGTGCATGATAGCGCAGGGCAGCAGGAGGGGGGGAAGAGGAAGCCGGAATTCAAGGGAGATCCCGATTGCCTTGAAGCTCAGTCTTCGTCTTTTTCCAGGTCAGCTTCAATGCTCAACAGGCGTTTGCCGGCTTCAATGGACACTTCCTCGGGAATTTCGATATCACCCAGCCATAGCGCCTTGTCGTTATCATCCTTGCCACTGCTCAATACACTGACACCAGAAGTGGTGTTCATGCAGCGGATACGCTTGTAGGTATCAGAATCATCAACTTCCTGATCCTTGAGTACAACATTGCTTTCGTGCAATACCCAGGCTTCATCTACAGACTGCCAGAAGAAATCTGTGCCATTGCGGCTGGCCTTGAGTTCGGTATCGAGTTTGTCTTTTTCAGCAGTAACTTCCTTGAGTTCCTTGCGGGCTGCGACCAGGGCATTGTTGATGCTCTGGTTGTCAGTGGCTTGCTGCTGTGACTTTTTCTTGAGGTCAGTGACCTGACGCTTCAGCCGCTGGGGGTCAAGCTGTTTGAGATCTTTCAGTTCGTCCTGGGCAACCTTGAGTTCATCACGAACTTTTTTAAGCTGGGCTTTCAGTTGGGCGTCTTTCTTGTCCACATCGCTCAGTTGTTCGAGCTTTTCAAGCAATACCTGTTGTTGCAGCGCCTCGAATTCAGCTTCAATACCGGCAAAATGATCAAACTGCTTTTCCAGATGTTCAAAATCCTTTTTCTGGTCAAGCAGGTCATCCCGCAGTTTTTTCTCGAGTTGATGCTGACGATCCAGCTCAGCCAGCAGCTGCACTTTTTCTTCTTCAAGCTTGGAAATTTCTGCTTTCAGGACACTGCTGGTGCGCAGTTCTTTGAGACTGAGGACTTGGGCCATGGTTATGAACAGGGGTGCTTCGTCAGGAAGTGAACGGATAAAAACGCGGCGCGCATTTTAGCATGCCAAACCACCTGGCTGGCAAGCAAAGACATGGCGCATATGGTTGAAAACAGGGGAAATTACCAGGCAATTATCAGAAAACAGCCAATGTGACCCTGTCGGGGCGGTCAAAGCGCTTGTTTGAGCAGAATTGGTCAGACATCCAGCTCTGCAATTTTGGCTCTCATTTGCTCGATCAGACCGTCCATACCATCACGGCGGACAATACTCCGGTAGGTATCACGGTAGGAGCTGACCATACTGACATTTTCGACTTCCACGTCATAGACAAACCAGCCGTCGCTTCGAAGTCGCAGTTTGTAATTTACCGGGACTTCATTGGTAGAGGTGAGGATTACCGTATCAACTGTGGCCCTGTTGTCACTGATCACTTCCTTGCGGATTTCCACTTCTTCACTGGTGTAGGCTCTGATGCGTCCGATATAGGTACCTTCTATGGTCTGCATGAGCAGATCGCGGAATTCGTTCTGCTGTGCAGGCGTGGCAGAGCGCCAATTGGTGGACAATACGCTCTGGGCCATGGCAGTTGCATCAAATGCCCGGGCAATTTCGGCGCTGATGGCAGGCCGATCGGTTTCGAACTCAAAACCCGGCTTTCTGAGGATAGACAGAATGTTGTCTACTATCAGTCTGACTGCCGCACTCGGTTCACCTTCCTGGGCCTGCACTGAAGGTACTGCAAGCACAGTTGTCACAAGCAATGTCGAGGCAATCAGGAAAGCGCGAAAAGTATCTTTCATTTTCGGGATATATACGATTGTGGACATGCGGGGCTCCTTGGTAGTGACAGTTGGCAATCCGGGCCGGGACTCGATCTGCCACCAATTATACACTTCAACCGGCAAACCGGTGTATGTATGCCTTCCAGCGTGCCACACAATACCTGAACAGCCGCTGAGGCAGAATGTGGGGGGAGGGAAAGGTGGCCTGGTTTGTTCAGTCTGCATCATCCAGTGCAAGATTGAAGGAAATGATCACCCGGGAGTCTCCCTTTTGAGGGAAGGTGCCATGGAGCGTGTCGGCACGAAATAGCAGCAGGCGGCCTTCCTGCCCTTCATAGTACTGGCCGGTAGTGCTTAGCGGCGTTGTGACTTCAGGTTCCTCCCGGCTTTGCTGGCTCAGGATACTGATGCCGTCCCGTTTGTCACACTTTACATAGAAAACACCTGCCATGAACACATTTCTGCCGGGATGCGCATGGGGGTAGACGAAATCTCCGGGTTTTCCGGCATTTACCCACATCTGCCTTATACGCGGTTTTCCTGAAGGGTAACCCAGACTCCGTGAGAATTTGCCGGCATGCTTTTCAACAAATCGTTTCAGCCCGGAAAATCGGGGTTCAAGATGCAGGCGGTCAGCCACAAGATGGGAGGAGGCAACGCGGTGGAACGGGTTCGACAGCCTGTCCTGTACCTCTCTGCGCGCTACCACTTCAAGGCAGGACTCAAGGAGCCGGGGCCGGTCCAGAAAATTTTCGGTGTCGACAACCCGGTATACAGGTGTCGGAAACAGCAGGTCGATAGTCATGAGTCATTTATGACTCTCCCCTGACTCAAGTATAGGGAACCTGGCCTCCGGAGGCCAGTAAGGGTAATTGTGGCCCTGATAATGGAGTCAAGTAAGATGGTGCTGTTTCTCCCATATAGCAGTTTGCCGTGGATACCATTACCTATAGAACGCTGGTACAGCGGGCATGGCCGATCATCCTGGCCAATACCGCAGTGCCGATACTCGGGCTCGTTGACACAGCCATCATCGGTAATGTGGGCAACACCGAGGACCTTGGCGCCATTGCGCTGGGAGCTCTGGTCTATTCCTTTCTGTTCTGGAGCTTCGGCTTTTTGCGTATGGCAACAACCGGCTTTGTTGCCCAGGCAGCGGGTGCAGGGCGGGAAGATGAAATACAGGCCATTGTGCTTCGTGCCTTGTTGCTGGCACTTGTGCTGGGCATTGTGCTGGTCCTTATGCAAGTACCGATGGCTGAATTGGTTTTTCATCTGTTCAGTGCAAGCGCTGATGTAGAAAACACTGCACGTGACTATTTCCTGCTGCGGGTATGGAGTGCGCCGTCAACCTTTGCCACATTTGCGCTGTTCGGTACTTTGATAGGGCTGGGTAAAAGCCGGGTACTGCTGGGTATGCAATTGTTCCTGAACGGAACCAATGCATTGCTTGATATCATTTTTGCCGGGGTTTTGGGCTGGGGAGTCACCGGTATTGCAGTTGGTACCTTGCTGGCGGAATGGTCCACTTTCCTGCTGGGAGCTTTTGTAGTTTTCAATATCCTGAGAGCACGCAATGGTGGGCAGATCGCGAAAGTTGGTTTGGCAGTTGTGCTGGAACACAAGGCCATACTGCAAACTTTCATTGTCAATCGCGATATCTTCCTGAGGACCCTGGCGCTGGTTTTCGCTTTTGCCTGGTTCAATAATCAAAGTGCCATGCTGGGAGATGTGGTACTGGCAGCCAATCACATTCTTGTCCAGTTCATCGGCTTCAGTGCCTTTTTTCTTGATGGTTATGCGATGGTGGCAGAAGCCGTGGTGGGCTCAGCACTGGGAGCGCGCAGGTTGGCCGATTTTGACTGTGCGGTAAGACGCACGACAGTGCTGGCAGCCGGCACTGCAGCTCTGCTGGCGATTCTGCTGTGGCTTGGTGGCAGCTTTTTCATAGCTGCGCTGACCAACATAGAAGAAGTAAGAGGGTTGGCTGTGCAGTATCTGGGTATGGCGGCTCTATATATCCTGTTGTCTGCCTATGCATTCCAGCTGGATGGCATATTCATTGGTGCCTTGTGCTCCAGACAGATGAGAGATGCGCAGTTGTTGTCGGTAGCCGGTTACCTGTTGGCGTGGGGCTTGCTGACTCCTGTGTATGGCAATACAGGCTTGTGGTTGGCCTTCATCATCTATGTGTTGCTGCGGGCTGTGACGCTGCTGTTGTACTATCCGGCATTGCGCCGCACTTTGCTGGCTTGATGTGGTTTGGTGATTTCAGGCTGATGGTGTTGCCTGCGCAGAACGCCATACCTGCCATTGTCTGACAACAACCCTTCGCCACCACACGACAAGTCCTGTGACAAACAGCAGGGTAGGGATGGTGCTGGCCAGTATCCAGAGCCAGGTTACAAGGACTCCTTCGCCAGGAGTGGCAAAATGGATTTCGCGGAAAAAGCCCAACAGTCCACTGCTTCCTCTGCCTCTTACGGGTTGGTCAATACCGAACCAGCCCAGAAAGGTGCCCAGACCCTGGGGCCAGCCCAGCTGAACACCCGAGACACCCCACGCAAACATCAGCAGTAAACCCCAGAAACCGGCAAAACTGTGCAATTGCCAGAGCAGGCCATGGTGCCTGTCAAAAGGGTTAATTATCAGGCCTGTGTACCATCGGCTTCTTCCCTGCCACCAGATAACAAGGCCTGAGAGACTCATCAGGATGAATACGGTGGCGGCCATGCCGTTGTAGCGACGTCCCTGCGGGCCCAGCAAAAGGTCGTCGTGAATATCTGCAACCCACTCGACACTCCTGATAGGCCAGGGTCGTGCCGGGCCATTGTCCTCACCGGTGTACTGGTTGAAGTAATGTGGGATGAATTCGCCATCGATATTCAGCACGATGTAGGTTGCATCCTCTTCATTGAAGGCCTCTATCAGGAAACCCAGTTCTGCACCGGCATAGACTTCTTCCATTCGGGCGCGCAGGTCATCACCTTCCAGAGGTGCAACACCTTCCGGTATGTCGACATATTTCGGTTCGAACCAGCCATAGAAGGGGGATTTGAGCAGCAGGGCTGTGCCACTGGCCCCGATAACCAGCACATATAGTCCAAGTCCTATGCCGGCCCACAGGTGGATCTGGAACAGAGCCCTGCGCAACCAGTGGGTCTGGGGTGCCTTGAACCAGCGTTGCCAGCTATTCATTGTTCGGACCTTTTTTATTCAGATCAGCCATGATTACTGCTCAACCCTGCCGGCACGGTTCTGTACCCAGGCGCTGCGAAAAAACAGGTAGGGGTCGAGTGCGCTGTCATAAAAGGCTTCGTAGGTATCCTGGTCCAGTGCAAGTGCAATTTCGGCACCAGCCAGGTTGATCGCGATGATTTCAGCGGTTTCGAGATTGTCGTAAAGGGGGTTGATGGCATTGGTGCTGATTATGCCTATGGTATCCCTGAGGCTGGATGCCCCCAGAAACGGCATTACAAAATAGAAACCATGACCCACGCCGTAGCGAGCCAGAGTCTGGCCAAGATCTTCCACGTCCTGCACCAGCCCCATTTCTGTGGCAGGGTCAAAAAGACCCAGTATGCCGATGGTGGAATTGACAGCAAAACGGGCGATTTCAGAGCCTGCATTCGGCAGGTCTGCCTGCAACAGGGCACTGAAGGCGGAAACAGGTGCGCGCAGGTTGCCAAAAAAATTGTTGCCCGACACCAGTACTGGCTCGGGCAGTACACGCAAACCCCGTGCTATGGGTTTCAACACGCCCCGGTAGAGTTTGTCGTTGAAAGCGAAGGTAAGCCTGTTCAGGGACTCAAGCGGATCGGCAATTTCGCCGCTGGTGTCTTCTTCCTCGTCGAAAATGAAAAAATCATCATCATCCTGGGCCAATGCCTGGGAGCTCAGAAGTGCCACCAGAACCAGCAGGCTGGTTCGTACAAACCGGCTTGAAAGGAAAAAAATCTGCATGGTGCAGTCCTTGTGAAAATTACCCTGCCAGGGAATAACATTGAACCTGGTAGTGGTTTTCAGTAGTTGGGTCTGAGACCGTCTGTGGCATGGATGCCGCAGTCGAGCCCCCATGGATGGGTTTACGGCGTGTCGAAGAAACAACTGCTGAAAACCACCAATACCAATAATCCTGATTTGCTGATTCAATTATTGCTCAAGAACCAGAGTCATATTCAACCTTCACTACTAAAGATATAGCGACTGACAAGGTCTTCCAGACTGATGGCCGATTCTGTCTCGAATATCTCACTGCCGTCTCCCAGTAATTCCTCGAATCCACCCGGTGTGATCTTCACATATTTTTCGCCAATGATGCCCTGGGTACGAATGGCCGCAATGGCATCTTCCTGGATCGGGATTCCCTCGTTGATTCGGAGGCTTACGATGGCCTCGTAGGAATCAGGGTCGAACTCAATGCCACTTACGGTGCCAATGCGCACCCCTGCAGCCTCCACCACGCCACCAACACGCAATCCGGATATGGACGTGAAGCGTGCATGGAGGGTATAGCCGGGCCGGGCCGTGAAACTCGCGCCTCCGACTGTCACCGCCGCATAGGTGAAACATGCTATACCAATTACCACAAAGAGGCCTGTAACGAGCTGTATATTGAGCTTTGACATAATCCGGTCCTTGTACCTGTGTCCTGCCCGGGTTAGCGGGGCTGCACGTGTATTACTGCTGTCTGCATGGTTGCTACTGCATCAGTGCGCCGATCAGGAAATCACTGAATAATACTGAAATTGACGACAATACGACTGCGTCCGTGGTCACATGGCTGACGCCTTCGGCTCCCTGTGAACCAGCTTTGCTAAGATGCATGTAAAAACCCTTGGCACAGCAGATCAGGGTAACCAGCCCACCGAAAATTATGGATTTGACCAGACCCAGTCGCACATCCTCCCACTGCACGGCATCGATCATACCGTTCATGTAGGAACCCTCTGCCACACCGAACATCACCACGCCGACAAAATATCCGCCGAACATGGCCACAAAGTCGAAAATCGAGGTTAGAAGCGGCACAGAAATCAGGCCTGCCACAACCTTGGGAGCAACCAGATATTTGTCGGGAGAAATGGCCATGCATTCAAGGGCATCAACCTGCTCGGTAATGCGCATGATGCCCAGTTCTGCCGTAATGGAAGAGCCGGCGCGACCAACCACCATCAAGGCTGTCATCACAGGCCCTAGTTCCCTGATGACGCTAAGGGCAACCCCGGAACCCAGCAGATCCACAGCGCCGAAGCGCTCAAGGATATTGTAGAACTGCAAACCCAGTACCATACCTATGGTCAGGCCGGAAAACAGGATCAGCGTCAATGAGCGGGCGCCTATGAAGTAGATTTGGCGCACTATCGGGTATAGTCGGTAGGGAGGCTGAAGCATATGGAACAGCACAACTACCAGCAGGCTGGTCGTGCGGCCGGTTTCCTCCAGTATGCCAAGGGTCCGCTCACCGATACGTTCTAGAAAATTCTGCATCAATCGGACCCTTCAGTGAGCGCTCGCAGGTGCTCATCCGCATCGACTATGCCTTCGCGCGGTTTGCGGTTGAGGTAATCCTGTACCACTTCATGGGTAGAGGCCCGGATTTCTTCCGGAGTGCCGGCTGCAATGAGTTCGCCCTCACTCATTACTGCAATGTAGTCCGCGATCTTGAAGATGCTTTCCATCTCGTGGGTCACCACCACAATGGTCATGCGCAGGCCGCCCTTGAGCTTCAGTATCAGATCGTCGAGCTCGGCAGCTGTACTCGGGTCAAGACCTGCGGATGGCTCGTCAAAGAACAGCAGTTTGGGGTCCATGATAATCGCTCTGGCGAGCGCAGCCCGTTTGGTCATGCCACCGGAGAGCTCCGACGGCATGAGCTTTTCGGCATCCAGCATGTTGACCATATCCAGCTTGATACGTGTCATGATTTCGATCGTATGCTGGTCGAGACTGGTGTGTTCGTGCAGTGGTAACTGGATGTTTTCGGCCACCGACATGGAAGAGAACAAGGCACCTCCCTGAAAGGCCACGCCCATTTCCTTGCGCAGTGCATAGATTTCCTTGAGCGATGCGGTAACTACGTCCTTGCCCAACATGCATATGCTGCCTGAGACAGGTTTCTTTAATCCCAGAATGCAACGCAGCAGTGTGCTCTTGCCAGCACCGCTGCCACCCATGATGACTGTAATTTTTCCGGATGGTATATCGAGATTTACACCCTTGAGAATGTGGCGTGCGCCATAGTCCACATACAGATCGCGTATACGTATTGAAGGAGCGTTGCTGGAAGTGTTGGTCATGATCAGGACTTACAGCTGCTGACTGAACTGTTCCGTACTGGTATAGAGCGAAAATATCTTGTCCAGTCTGGTCAGGGTGAGCACCTGCATCGCGGGATCGCTGATATTGAGCAGACCATAGGGAAGCTTTGCGGATTTTGCTGTCTGGAAACCCTCAACCAGAGAGGCAATACCCGAGCTGTCTATGTAGCTGACACTTTCCATGTCGATCAGCAGGGGTTTGCCTTGGCGCAGGGCACCAAGAATTTTTTCCCTGACTTTGGGGGAATATTGCAGGTCGACTTCGCCACTGAGTAACAGCAGATCGTAACCTTTCTCGCTTTTCAGACTGCTTTCCATAACATGTTCCCGATTTGATTCAAGCTCACCCTGTTTGCCCTTTTGGGGGAGACAGGCATTTTTTCATTTGCAGCACATTGCCGCAGGACTTCTCGCAGTCAATCAACTGCACTTCGTCCATTATTTCGTTGATGATGTGACAACCGAGGCCGCCGGGGCGCAATTCATCAAGTGGGCGCGATTGCATTTCCTTGGCACAGGTTTTGTGCTTTGCAAAATCCCGTAACCTGAAAATCATATCGCTGCCCAACTTTTCCACTTCCAGTACGATGTCGCCTTTCTCACTGGAGCCATACGCATGCTGGATGATGTTCATGCAAGCCTCTCCAACAGCCAGCACGATACAATTGATGGTGGATTCCGACTTGCTGCAGGTTCCAAGCACTTCACGAAGCTTCTGACGGACTGTACACATTTCCTCAGCCCTGGCGGGAAACTTCAATTGCAGGAGCTGCATTTTTTTTGTCATGGCCCTGTGTCTTCTATCAACAGTATGGTCAGGTCATCAAAACTGTAGTCCAGGCGAGATGCCTCCTGGGCAAACTGCTGCAGTCTCTGCAGACGCGGCAGGCGGTGGTGGCGGGCAATCAGGTTTTCCAGATTGCTGAGTTCATCAGGTTGCCGCAGCACTCTGGCCAGCCCCTCGGAAAGGCCGTCAGTATACAAATAGAGACTGGCGTCCGCCAG
Organism: Gammaproteobacteria bacterium; assembly: GCA_030831125.1. GTDB lineage: Bacteria > Pseudomonadota > Gammaproteobacteria > Pseudomonadales > Pseudohongiellaceae > CAILUG01. Next base: position 16,403 of record JAURLQ010000016.1, on the reverse strand, counting down.
CGAGAAGCTGACTTCCTCGATAGCCTGATCAGGCAGAATTCCCAGGGGAAGGCTGCGTGATTCAAACTGCGTAAAAGTACCATCCCGGTTGTGGCTAATGGCAGGGACATGCCCGGCATTGGCCAGCACAACCTTGCCGGTAGCAGGGTCATAAAGACCACCAATCATGGTGACAAACATGCCCCGGGTGGTATGTTCGCTCAGCTCCTGATTGATCATTTCCATGATCGCCGCTGGCGATTCCATGATTTTGGCCAGGCAATGGTACAGACTGTGAGCCCGCGCCATCAGCATGGCTGCATTCATACCTTTCCCTGAGACATCCCCGATGTTGAAAGCGTAGCGCCCATCGGGCAGTCGCAGATAGTCAAAAAAGTCGCCGGATACATTCTTGGCGGCAAAATTGATGCCGGCAATGGGATGCTGTTCATCAAAATCAGGCAGAAAACTTTCCTGGATACCCCTGGCCAGCGCCAGTTCATGTTGCAGGTTTTCTGTCAGGACCAACTCCCTTGCCATGGTGGCATTACGAATGGCAAGTGCTGCTGAAGAGCCCAGAATTTTGAGCAGGCTCGCATCTACCTCATCAAAGAGTCCGTCAGGATTGTCCTGGGCAGGTATCTTGTTGATGAATTCAATGGACCCAAGCGTTTGGCCCTGCACAATCAGGGGGGTGCAGAGTATGGAACGGGTAATGAATCCGGTTTGTGCGTCAATGGCATTGAAGAAACTATTGGACTCCCGGGTGTCCCTGACCAGCTGGATTTCAGCACTTTGTACTGCTGCCCCGATAATGCCCTTGTCGGCACTTACCCGCATGCCATTGAGATCCACGGGGCCGGCACAGGCATGGCAGATCAGCTCCTTGCCGTCAGGGGTAAGCAGGAAAACGGAAGCCGCTTCAGTGTTCATGTTCCGCATGAGGCTGCTGAGCGTGACCTTCAGCGTTTCCTCTATGTCGAGTGAACAGGCAAAATCATGGATGATGTCCTGCAGATGGTGGAGCAGTCGGCTTGCAACTTTTTCGGAATGACTGTCCATGTGATCTCTTGGTGGGAATTGCGAGAGCAGCCTGTCTTGCTGCTTTATCAGGCCCTAGAATACGTTAACTACGCTGACAGGGAAAACCCCGCATCCGGTTGTGATAAGCTTCCCTGAACTTGTCGATTGCAGAATTCCTGCCGTGTACACACTGACCCCGGGCCATAGAGGCCTACAAGCCGGACGTATCCGGTTGTCATTACTGTTAGCGCTGGCTTGCGGCGTGGCCATTGCGGCCCGTACAGGGGTGGCCGTGCTGACCTTGATGGCGCCTGTGGAACCGGTTGCAGATCCCGGGGGTACGGAAACTGCACTGGCAGGAGAAGTCAGCGTTGATCTGGCAGCTTTACAGGCGCTGGATCTTTTTTCCGGCAGCCCCCCGGGGGGCAGATTACAGCCAGACAGCTGCCGGTTGCCAGCAGTCTGAACCTGCTGTTGCAGGGAGTTATGCTGGGGGGAAATCCGCAGACAAGTGTTGCTGTCATTGTGGGCAATGCCCGCCAGGATTCTTACCGGCCGGGAGATACCTTGCCAGGGGCAGGACGTATTGTGCTTGAGACCATTGCAGCTGATCATGTGATCATCGACAACAATGGCAGAAAGGAAACTGTCTGGCTTTACACAGAAGCGGTGAACGGTGTTGCAGCAGGCAACAGCGTCGGGTTGCCGCCAGTGCCCTCAGGGGCAATTCCGCTTGAAGTCACCGGTGCACTGTCCGGCAGAACGCAGCAGGGTCTGCCAGTGGTTGCCGCTACCCTGAGTGAAATCATCAGGGTACAGCCAGCCCAGGAAAACGGACAATTGATCGGTTACCGGCTTAGTCCGGGTGAAAAGCTCAAGGGATTTGTGCAGCTTGGCTTGCAGACCAATGATGTGGTTACCCAGGTCAATGGTCTGGCGCTGAACGATATAGCCAACATGCCCAGGCTTTATGCCTTGATGAATGAAGCCACTGAAGTATCATTTTTATTGCTGCGCGAAGGTCGGCCCATGACCCTGCAGTTTGCCCTGACGGATACACGCTGAAACAAGAATAATCGGAAACGGAAGTTACCTTGAGTCATATCCCGGCCATGTTGCGTAAAACCTGCCTCATCAGCTTTGCCTTGCTGGGCTTCTGTCTGTTGCCGATTTCTGTATCTGCCCAGCAGGAAACCTGGACAGTCAATTTCCGTGATACGGAAATTGCTGAACTTATCCGTTTTGTGGCAGAGGCTACCGGCAGAACCATCGTGGTAGACCCTGCGGTACGTGGGTCAGTGCTAGTGAAATTGCAAGAAGCGACAAAAGTGACAGTCGAGATTGTTTGGAAGCAGTTGCTGCTGTCAGTTTCAGGCGGCTTGTTGTGCGGAAATTCGGCATTCGCTCACATCCTTTGTACCGTGAGAACGCGGGGATAGTACCATGAAAGAAAGGGTTGTGTTAGCGCACAAACGGCTGACACACATTTAAAAATGTGAGCCAGCCCTTATCCCTGAAAAAATCCGGACAGGATTGTGGATCAGATAGTCAGGGGCTCGCTGCTGTCACCCATGTTTTCGTGCGGTACGCCAACTTTGTCGAGCATGGAAACGAGCAGGTTCGACATCAGCGATCTTTCCGGGAATACCAGATGCCGGTTGCCCTCCAGTGTACCTCCTGCCCGACCGGCAAGTACCAGCGGGAGCGGATCGTGGTTATGCGAATTACCATCGCTCATGCCGCTGCCGTAGAGAATCAGCGAATTGTCGAGCAGGGTACCATCACCGTCCGGAATGCTGTTGAGCTTGTCGAGGAAATAGGCAAACAGGCTGACATGGTAGTTATTGAGAATGGCAAATCTGGCCTTGTTGTCTTCACTGTTGGAGTGATGGGACAGGGTGTGGAATGAATCCCTTACCGTACTGCGCGGATAAACCGCACCGCTGAGTTCCTGGGCCACCAGGAAGGTGGAAATACGGGTAATTTCGGTTTGCCAGGCAAGCACCTGCAGGTCGTACATAAGCTTGATGTGTTCCTCAATATCATCAGGGACGCCGGTGGGCTTGTCCGGTACGGCAATATCGTCGGTCACTTTGAGTGCGGCCTGTTCAATACGGCGCTCGATTTCGCGGACATCGGTCAAAAAGCTTTCCAGACGCACCTTGTCGGCGGCAGGCAGGCTTCTGTTCAGGCTGTGGAGCTGGTCGGTAACTGAATCGAGCAGGCTAAGCGACTGGGCTCTGCGGGCTGCGCGCTGTTCATCAGTGGCACCATCGCCAAAGAGCTGCTCGAACACCACCTGGGGATTGTTCTGCATGGGCAGCGGGCTCAGCTCATTCTGCCATGAAATCGTATTGCGATAGGCGCAGCTGAGACCTTCACCACAACTGAGGCTGGAGTTTTCAATTGAAAGTTCCAGAGAGGGCAGCGGGGTATCCTGACCCATGTATTGGGCGGCAACCTGATCAACGGTAACGCCGAGTTTCGGGATGGCACCGGTTTCAGCCTTGCAGCCACTGAGGTAGGAAGCAGACGAACGGTTGTGATTACCTGTGGCGCCGCCAGGGCCATAGGCCAGCGGATGTCCCAGATTGGTGATCACATTGATCTGGTCGCGGAACGGGGAAAGCGGCTCCAGAATTTCGCTGAAGGTAAAATTCTTTCCGGAATCTACCGGTGTCCAGCGCGACATGGTGGCACCATGCGGGAAATAGATTGCACCAAAGCGGGATTTGGGTGCTGCGCCAGACTGTGCGAATGCCGTGCTTGCAGGCACCATTGCATCCAGCAGTGGCAGGGCGAGTGCAGTACCTGCGCCGCGCAAAAGGGTCCGGCGTGACAGGTGTTTCTTGCTTATATAGTTGGCCATTTCAAGTCTCCGCTTAATTTTTTACAGTGCCGCTGTTGCGGCTGGTTCTGCCTTTACCCGCATATTGAACTGCGGGCTGAGCACTATGCCGGTCACCAGATCTGTAAAGCGGTAATCAGTATCTGCAGACTCGCGCAGTATTGAGCGCACCGTTGGCATGTCATGATACTCCAGAGCCCGTCCAAGCGCATAGGTCATGAGTTTTTCTGTCATGGTAGTAACGAACAGTTTGGAGCGGCTCATTACGGCATTTCTCAGATCGCTCGGGCTTCCCACTTCCGTGCCGTCAGCCAGACGGCCGGTAGCATCAACTGGTGAGTCGCCGTCATAGGTACGCCAGCCACCAATGGGACCGAAGTTTTCAAGTGCAAAGCCGACTGGATCAATCACGTTATGGCATGAGGCACAGACTGCATCGGCCCGGTGCTGTTCAAGGCGCTCCCGGATGGATGAGGTAAGCACTACAGTACCGTCGCCATCCAGATTGGTCTCAACACCCGGAGGTGGTTCCGGCACCGGGGCGCTGAGGATGTTTTCAAGCACCCAGCTGCCGCGGATTACCGGGGATGTTCTGCTGGCAGTAGAAGTGATGGTCAGGATTGAACCCTGGCCCAGCAATCCTCTGCGTGGGCTGTCTTCAGAAAGCGGTACTTTCCGGAACCAGGAACCACGCACGCCTTCAATACCATAGTGATCAGCCAGCCTTTCATTGAGGAAAGTGTAATCGGCATTGATCAGTTCGGTTACCGGCCGGTTTTCTGCCATGACATTGGCAAACAGCAGTTCGGTTTCCTGAATGAAGGCCTGACGCAGGTTTTCATCCCAGTCTGAAGCTTCTGGCGTCAGAGCTGCCAGCTGTCTCAGGAACAGCCACTGTCCCACGAAGTTGTCTACCAGCGCCTGTGCGCGGGGATCGTTGAGCATGCGGATAACCTGCTGTTGCAGCACACCCGGATCACTCAGTGTGCCTTGTTCAGCCAGACCGATAAGCTCGTTATCGGGAATGCTGCTCCACAGGAAAAATGACAGGCGTGAAGCGAGTTCCAGATCGCTGATCCGGTAAACGGTGCCCGGGGCAACATCTGCGGGCTCTTCTTCGAAGCGGAACAGGAAGCGGGGATCGATGAGTACACGGCTCAGCATCTGCTGGATGCCGGATTCAAAATCCCCTTCATTACGGCCCTGTTCAAAGAAGGCCATGATGGGCTCGACTTCAGTAATGGTAACCGGCTCGCGAAAGGCCTGGGTGGCTATATCAACCAGAATCTGTTCGGCGCAGCTGCGTTCTTCGTCATTGGTGGAGGGATAACAGCTGAATATTCTTTCGCGGCTTCGGGTTTGCCCTGGACCACTTGCATTGAAAGGACCAATGATCTCAACCGTTGATACCGACCCTGATATGTTGTATTCGGAGTAGATGTCGTTGATGCCGGCCGGGCTGCGTTTATCCAGCAGTGCTACGGTAATCCTGTGTTGACCGGCAGGGATCGGTAGTCGGAATGAGCGGGCGTCTTCAACTTCAACACGCTTGCCATCGAGCATGACGATGGTGTCAATGGTGCCGGCTCCCCGGAACCCGAAACCGCTGCGCAAAGCGAATTCATATTCGGCATCCAGCGGAAAGAAATGATCTATCTGCAGCCCGCCGCGTGTGCCAAGCGGCATGCCATCAAGATGTTTGTCCTGTGCCAGATCGGGTGGGGCATCATAATGAGTGGAAGATTCAGTTGCCGTCATGTCGCCTACAACCCAGCGGCTGACCTTCATTGCGGCAGAGGCATAGCCCTGGATCAGGGCAGGTGAAAAGCCGAGGCCGGCGGCAATGTTGTCGAAGCCTTCAATGGCATCATCCTGTGGCAGCAGCATTGTTGTATCAATATCCATACCGAATATGTCACGGATTGCATTGGCATATTCATTGCGATTGAGTCTGTGCAGGGCAGGGGCAAAAGGGACAGGCTCAACGGTACTGTCTATGCGGTTTTCCACTTCAGTGGCGAAGGCTTCAATAACCTCTGCAGGAGGACGATCCTCACCTACAGGCGGCATCATGCCGACACGTATCTTGCGGATAAGCAACTCCCAGGTTTCTGTTTCATGGGACATATCGTTGAAGTCGAGAGATTCCAGATCCAGTTTGCCGGCCCAGTCTTCGAAATTGTGACATTTGACACAGTAGTCCTTAATCATGTCGGGCGATTGCTGGGCCTGACTGATTGCCGGCAAAACGGCAAACACAAAGGCAATTGGTTTGAGTGTAAAGCGCATTAGCGTACCTCTTTGCCCTGTTGGGTCAGCAATTGTGAGATCAGGGCAATTGAATCGGGTTTGGGTTCAGGAGGATGGGTGGCCAGAAATACCCCTTTTGCCCAGTCGAGGGCGGTACGGCTTTCATTGTCCTGCATCGTCAGGTCGGCTCCCTGATCTACCAGGTAGCGGATGATGTCGTCGGACCCGCGATTTGCAGCCCCCATCAGTGCGGTTACTCCCATGGAGTTCGCCTGGTTTACATCCATACCGAGTGAAACACACATCTGCACTGCTTCAAGCAGGAGTTCGGGGCTTTCGGTCCAGGTCTGAGCCAGAACCCAATTGACACCGGCAGCTGCCATAAGCGGTGAAGTGCCTTCATAAGTGTATATGTGGGGATCTGCGTCATATTCAAGCAGCAACTTCATTACCGTTACATCGCCGGCATAGGCAGCCGCCAGAAAAGGCGTCTGGCCGGTAAAGTCGACCCACTCAAGTGTGCCTGTTGTTGGCAAAAGGTGATGACGGACCGGCGGGGTTTCTTTGGTGCGTACGTCCGGATCAGCACCGGCAGCAAGCAGCGCCTTGATGAAATTCAGTATTGGTTCGCGCTCCACATCGTTTACGAAGGTGGAATTGTGGATGTAGAGATTACGGACATAGACTGCTTCCCAGATAGGGCTGCGTCCATACCAGTCCTGACCGTTGATCAGGACATCCGGCTTTTCGAGCAGGAAGTGCGCCATTTCCATCTGGTCGTTGGAGATGGCCATAAGCAGAGGCCAGATATCGTTGGCTTCCCGGGCATTGAGCTCTGCACCCGCAGCAAGCAGTTGGCGGGCAACATCGACGTGATTATGGCGGGCGGCAAAATGCAAGGGGGTCATGCCACCCGGTGTTGGCTCGCGACGACCGCGATCCTTGGGTGTGCCACCCCGGATAATGCCTATACCAAAACCGAAGCCCCGTTGTGAGTTTGGCGCTATCCAGGCAGGTGTTTCGCCTGTAAAAGTGGCTGTGTTGGGTTCGGCACCGGCTTCCAGCAGAATTCCAACAACATCACTGTGCCCTTCACGAGCGGCAAGCATGAGAGGCGTTTCCCCGAAGTTGGGTTCCACCGCATTCACTTCAGCGCCTTTGTACACAAGTGCACGCACGACACCGGGCTCGCCTACTATGGCAGCAGACATCAAGAGTGTTTGTTCATTTGGCTCTGCAGCATTGGGATCTGCCCCATTTTCAAGAAGCAGTTGAACCATATCGGTACTGCCATTGGAGATGGCCAGGCTCAGTGGTGAGATTCCCAGGCCAGTGGTCCCATTGGGGTCGGCACCGGCATCAAGAAGCAGCTTTACTGTGTCCAGGTCATTGATACGTACCAGCCAGTGCAGCGCGGGTGTGTCGAAATCACCTTTGGTGTCGGGATCCACACCTTCCGCGAGCAGGGCCCGCACGGTGGCAAAGTCGCGATTCATGGCTGCATTCGGCAGGCGCAAATCCTGCTCTGCAGCAAACAGTGTTGAAGTGGCACTCATGCCGACCAGCAACTGGCCTGACATCAGGAGTGCTCTGAAAATGAGGGTATTACGGGGCATGTGCGCTCCTCTACTATTTATTCTTATTGATCTTATGTGTTCATGAGCACTACACAAGAATCAGATTTATAGGCTCATGGTGCTTGTCAGTCAAGCCAAGGTATTGATTTGCCACAATACTTTCAAATTCACTGCAGGGGGTGTGATCCGCTTCTGTAGCGACTACAATCGGTTTTTTTCCGGATGCCGGCGATGAAAAACTCTATTGATATCAAGCGCTTCAGTGGGCCTGCCCTGAGCCAGAGGCTTGATGATGTTGCAAGGCTAAGAATAACAGTATTCAGGGAATTCCCCTATCTGTACGACGGCGACATGGAATATGAACGCAAGTACCTGCAAACCTATATGCGTTGTCCTGAGGCAGTGGTGGTAGTGGCTTTCGATAATGGGACAGTGGTTGGGGCATCCACCGGTATTCCCATGGCCAATGAAGAGCCGGCCTTCAGGAAACCATTTGAGGAAAATGGCTATGATCCGGCCAGGGTTTTCTATTGTGCAGAGTCGGTACTGCGCAAGGAGTATAGGGGGCAGGGTGCAGGGGTTCGCTTCTTTGAAGAACGCGAGACACATGCCAGAACGCTTGGAGGATTCGATTGGATCGGTTTCTGTGCCGTTGTCAGGCCGTGTGACCATCCGCTCAGACCCCCCAATTACCAGCCCCTGGATCGCTTCTGGCAGAAACGGGGCTATACCAAACATCCCCGATTGCAGGCTCAATTCACCTGGAAGGATACGGATCAGAGCGAGCCCACTTCAAAAGCCCTGGAGTTTTGGTTAAAGTCGCTCGACTGATTCGCGGGGATACGGATGTTGTACCTGTCCTTGCCATCCTGGAATATTCAAAACAGGCAATTTCAGCCAGGTTACTGCCTGGCTCCAATCCAATCGCGCCAGAGGGGCCAGCATGTCATATCCACCATCCAACTATCGTCGCGCTTTCCTGCAATTTCTTGCCGGTAGTCCACTGCTTACCACCTATGAAGCATTTGCTGCAGAAGTGGAAGAAACGCTGGGAGAGAAACTGACCGACCCTTCCCAGGTGATCAATATTTTTGAAATGGAAGACATCGCCCGCGAGAAAATTCCACCAGCCCATTATGGCTACCTGATTTCCGGTACCGACAGTGATGGCAGCCTTCATGCAAACCGTATGGGTTATACGCGTTTCCAGATTCGTCCCCGTCGTCTGGTGAATGTTCGCAACATCGATACCAGTATCAACTTTCTTGGTGCCGAAGCCGGTTCGCCGATTTTCACCAGCCCGGTGGGCAGCTGCGGCGGTTTTCACAAAGACTCTGATATCGGTGTAGCCCGTGCAACGGCAGCAAAGAATCATCACATGATTCTTTCAACCCAGGCCTCCGATCCCATAGAGGATGTCATGGCAGCCCGTGATGGCAAGGGGATGTGGTTCCAGCTGTATTCCACCAACCGCTGGGAAAACACGGTTGCCATGCTGCAGCGCGCCGAGCGCGCCGGCTGCACAACAGTATGTTTCACAATAGATCTGCCAAGCGGCAGGAATGTGGAAACCCAGACCCTCTGGCAAAGGGTGGATGATCGTTTCTGCGAGGAATGCCATTACGACGGCAAGCAGAAGCCCATGATGGAAGGGCTCCCTCCGGCAGGACTTGTTGATCCTGCGCTTACCTGGGATGTGATAGGACGCATGAAGGATGCGACAAGCATGAATGTCATGGTCAAGGGGCTCGAAACAGCAGAGGATGCAGACGCTGCAGTGAGAGCAGGCTGTGACGGCATTATTGTTTCCAACCATGGCGGTCGCGCCACCGATACCGGGCGTGGCACCATTGAATGTCTGCCGGAAGTGATTGCAGCTGTGCGTGGGCGTATACCGGTGATGGTGGACGGTGGCATTCGTCGTGGAACCGATGTGTTCAAGGCGCTGGCGCTGGGCGCCACAGCCGTTGGTATCGGGCGTCCCTATTGCTGGGGGCTGGGTGCATTCGGGCAGGCTGGTGTGGAGCGGGTGCTGGATCTGCTGGATCGTGAATTCCGCATTACCATGGGAGGTAGTGGCGTAACTTCACTGGCGCAGCTTTCTAACGACTATATTCTGGATACCGGTATGCGCAATCCTGACGAATTTACCAGCTTCGTGCCCTGATCAATATTTGCAATACAGATTGTGGATAGATAATGGCCTTCGCGTGAAGGCCATTTTTTTGATACCAACAGCAAAAAAGCATTGATAGCATGCGCTGAAGCTTTCCTGTGGGGAGAGCTGTCCATTATTCCGGGGGGATGCAGATGGATGGTATCAACAGAAGAGAATTCATGGCGCTGTCTGCCAGTGTGACAGCGGTAGCAGCAGGAATGGCAGGAATGGAAAAGACAAAGGCAGCTGATACCTCCGGACTAATCATGTGTATGCATGGTGTAACTTCGGACGGTTTTGATTTCCGCACCACAATGGAAGGATGGGCCAGAGCGAATGTAAAAGCCGTTGAGCCCGATCTGGTCAAGGCGCGGGAGTGGGAGGCGGACAATGGTGCCGGCTCCGCACGCAGAATGCTGGATGATCTTGGTCTCACAGCCTACTCCTCAACCAACCAGTTGTTTCTTGATGAAAGTGGTTCCAGACGAGACCAGGCACTTGAAGACTTGCGCTGGAAAGTGGCAATGGCACAGTCGCTGGGTGCCGACAGGCTGGTGATTCCATCTGCTGCCAGTGAGCAGCACACCATGGCCGACTATGATGAGGTATTCGAAAACCTGCATGAGGCGGCAGAAATTGCCAAACCCCACAATGTTGCGCTGATGGTTGAGTTCACCAAGGACTCACGCCTGATAGGCAATGTGCGCAGCAGTCTGCATGTGGTCAGGAGCGTTAACCATCCCAACCTCAAATTCATGATAGATCTGTATCATTTGTGGGCCGGGACTTCCAAATTCGAGGATCTTGATCTGATCAATCCCGGTGAGATTCATCACTGCCATTTCCAGGACATGCCGGCCCTGCCACTGGTTGAAGTGGCTGAACGCAAGGACAGGGCGTATCCCGGCGAAGGCATCGCACCGCTGCAACTCATATTGAACAGGATGGTAGAGCTGGGTTACAACCGGGCTCTGTCTCTTGAGCTGTTTGACATGGAAGTTCGCAATACCGATCCTTTTGTGGTGGCAACAAAGGGTATGCAAACCATTACACCGTACATAGAAAACGTCACAGCCTGAAGGGCTGTCGAGAGGGGAACATGAAGCAATATTCAAGAATCAAAGTACTGGCTTTGAGCGTGGGGCTGGCCTGTATGGTACCGGCAGCAAATGTACTGGCCCATCATTCCTTTTCGGCAGAATTTGATGCCGACACCACGGGCACCATGCAAGGGGTGATTACAGAAGTGCGTTTCACCAATCCGCACGTACGTTACCGCATGGATGTGACCATGGCAGACGGCCGTGTGGAAAACTGGGAAGTGCAGGCAGGCAGTGTAACCTCGCTTCGAGCCCAGGGCTGGAATGCCGACACCTTTGAAATTGGCGACAGCATTACCGTTGACGGCCAGCTAGGCAGGGGTGGATCGCACAAGATCTACGTGCGTGGCATCAGCATGGCAGGTGGTCCCGGCTTCGGCACGGCAAGCACCAGCCAAACGCCACAGCGCGACAGGAATACGGTTTACGCCGACCCAGATACCTATTACGGGCATGTACAGGTTAACCCGAATTTTCCGATTGATATCAGTGGCGCCTGGAAAAACGGATACAAGTTCCGGGTAACTGTGGATGATCTTGAACCCAAACCGACGCCCTATACTGAAGAAGGCCGCAGGTTGCGTGATGCAAACGAAAAATACGACGACCCGGCCTTGCGTTGCATCTCTCTTGGTTTGCCCCGTATTTTTGGCAACCCCTATAACATGGACATCTACGACGCGGGTGATCATTACCTTTTCCTGTATGTGGAGCACAATTCTCCCCGGCGTATCTGGATGGATGGCCGTACACCTCCTGCCGATACCAGACCAACCTCCAACGGGTATTCGGTTGGTCGCTGGGAAGACGACAACACCCTGGTGATTGAAACCACCCATCTGCTGCCCGGCTGGCTGGATGGTTCCGGTATGCCGATGTCTGGTGATGGAACGCGCACAGTAGAACGTTACGAATTCCGTGAAGATCATCTTGCGGCCGACCGCACCATGACCATATACGATCCTCTTTACACCCAGCCCCTGGTGCGTACCCGAGGCATGGCAAGAGAAGACAATCTGGATGTGTTTGAACAGGATTCTTGTGATCCCACCAGTTATTTCACAGACCTGCGCGAAGCAGGTTTGCTGGATGAATATCTGACACCCTGATGAAAATTGACAAGCTGACACGCAGACGCATGCTGCTCGTCATAGGCGAGCTGGCAGCTGCTGCTGCACTGGTGTCTTGTGCGCCGGAACAGGAAGTGGCAGAAACTGTTGTTGGCAGTAATGGTGTTACAGTTTACGAAGCAGAAAGCATTGCGCTGCTTGCCGGCCTTGCCTTCGATATATTTCCGTATCCAGATCTGGACCCGATGGTCTATATCAGGGTGGCCGAACGTGCCCTGAATCTGGATGATCCTGATATTGCCAATGGTATTGCGCTGCTGCATGAGAATTTTCCCGAGCGTGCCTGGGTGGATGTGCCCGAGGAAGAGCGCGTTGATTTTTTGCGATTGCTGCAGCGCAGTCGGCTTTTTGTGCTGCTGAAAAGTATTGTGATTGAAGTGGTGTTCCGCAATCCCGCCTTATGGGACCTTGTTGGCTATGGTGGTTCCGCCATTGAGCAGGGTGGTTACCTGAACAGGGGCTTTGATGAAATAACCTGGTTACCCGACCGTGTGGAGTTGCAGTAGTGCCTGCCAATTTTGATCTGGATGATGCTTCAGTTGTTGTAGTAGTAGGTTCCGGCGCCGGTGGTGGCACACTGGCCAGCGAACTGGTGAAACGCAACATAAAGGTGGTCTGTCTTGAAGCAGGACCGCGATTCCAGCTTGCTGATATTGTCAATAATGAAGCCGAAATGTTCGGCAAACTCAGCTGGCTGGATCGCCGGGCAGGCGAGGGTGATGCACCCGATGGCATGCCGGTATGGTCCTGCAAGGCAGTAGGCGGCACCACCGCGCACTGGACAGCCTGTTGTCCCCGGTTCAGTGATTTTGAATTCAGCGCGCTTTCCACCTACGGGCAATTGGATGGCTGCAATCTGGCCGACTGGCCAATTTCCCTAAATGACATGGAACCCTGGTATGCTCAGGCTGAAGCCATGCTTGGTGTTACTGGCACCAATGACATTCCCCGTTTGCCGCCCAGTGCCAACTTCAAGGTGATGGAAGCCGGCGCACGCAATATCGGCTATTCCGATATCGACACCTACAATATGGCCATCAACAGCCAGCCGCGTGACGGACGTCCTGCCTGTCAGCAATTGGGCTTCTGTGCCAGTGGCTGTGCGATCAATGCCAAGTGGATGGGGCTTTTCAATCATATCCCGCAGGCAGAGGCGACAGATTATTTTGATCTGCGTGCCCAGTGCATGGTTACCGGCGTGGCAACGGATGACACTGGAAAAGTAACCGGTGTGCGCTATGTGGATGTAGACGGTATAGCGCAGGAGCAGAAAGCCTCAGTGGTCTGTCTGGCTGCCAATGTAGTGGAAACCACGCGGCTGTTGTTGAACTCTGCCAGCGAGCAGCATCCGAATGGCCTGGCCAACAGCAGCGACCAGGTGGGGCGTAACTACATGCGCCATGTCATGGGCATGATTTTTGGTGTGATGCCGGGCGAAGTACACATGTACAAGGGCACAACCTGTGCCGGTGTTATTCGGGACGAAGTAAAACACGACACCTCACGCGGATTTTCCGGTGGCTTCCAGTATCACCTTCTGGCTGTAAGCCCCGAGCAAATCGCGAACTACTGGGAACCTTCCGGCTGGGGCAGGGACTATGCTGAAAAACTGCGCCTGTACAAAAACCTCTCGGGTGTAATCGTCACGGGCGAAGATCCGCCGCAGCAGAGCAACCGCATTACCCTGCATCCCACCGAGCGTGACCAGTTCGGTTTGCCGATAGCGGTTGTGCATTACGAGCGCCATGACAACACTAACGCCATGCTGGACTATGCCTATCAGCGCGGTCGGCAGATGTATGAATCGTTGGGTGCCACAGAAGTTTTCACATGGGACTCTTTCGGCGCAACCCACAACATGGGCACAGCACGCATGGGGGATGATCCTGCCAGCAGTGTCTGCAACAAGTGGGGCCAGACCCACGACATTCCCAACCTGTTCATTTCAGACGGCAGTCTGTTCACCAGCTCGGGCTGCGCGAATCCCACACTCACCATCATTTCCCTGATGCTGCGCCAGGCAGATTATCTGGCTGGATTGCTGGAAGACGGCAAACTCTGACGCAGTTTAATTCCTTTCTTCCCGAGCTCCAGATACGTTCAAGCGGGCTGTGTATAGGTTTATAACCTTATAGGCTCATCTTTCCTGTACAGGACAAGATCAAAGGAAAAGCCAATACCTGGCACTTTTTATCAGGGAGGAGGCTCGGTTTATTATTCTTCCCAAAATTAAATCCCATAAGTTCAACAGCTTGTTGATTGGATGGCGGAGTTAACAGGAAAACCCATTAATAAAATACAGGGAAAACCCCCTTACCAATTTCCGGTAATCAGGGTGAGAAAATTAGTGCTTGTGTGTCAGATAGATAGGAAATACATTCAATTCACTTGAGCGGCAAAACGAGCCGGCTCATTAACAAAATGTTAGCGCTAATCTGCACCGTCAAGCCATGAATGAATTTCTAGAACCAAACGAGCAAATTGATTCTGATCATCCTGAAGTGGTGAGGCAGGCGCTTGCCTTGTCAGCTGGCTTGAAGGATCCGGTAGATGTAGCACGCGCATGCTTCGAGTTCGTGCGGGATGTGATTAGGCATAGTTGGGATTTTCAGCTGAACCCAGTCACTTGCAGGGCTTCTGATGTTCTAAAGTATGGAACCGGATACTGTTATGCCAAGAGCCATCTACTCGCTGCCCTCCTAAGGGCGAATCGGATACCCGCAGGCCTGTGCTATCAAAGGTTGACTATCGCCAATGATGTTCCGCCATTCTGCCTGCATGACCTCAATGCCGTGTTCCTGGAGCCCTATGGCTGGTATCGCATTGATGCACGGGGCAATAAGCCCGGAGTAAGTGCGGAGTTCTGTCCTCCATTGGAGAAGTTGGCATTTCCAATACTCTCTGAGGGCGAAGCTGATTTTTTGGAGGTATGGGCGGAGCCCCTCCCTGTCGTGGTAAAGGTTCTTGAGATGTACGGAGATTACTTGCAGGTATCTCAAAACCTTCCGGATGTACCCATAGTCCGCGCTAACAAATCAAACAACTTCGCGCCTGCGGCGCCGGACGCGGCAAGCCGCGCCGGTTTTTGAGGCGTTAGCGCTCCCCATGAATCGAGACAGGGTGTAAACTTCAAGGCAAGCCCGGAAGAACTTGTGAACGTGTGACTTAAGCAAGTCGAAGAGCAGGCGCTGAACCTCAGCGCAAGAGAGCGGGCGAGGCTGGCAGAAGAAATGCTGGAGTCACATTCAGCCCCTCTGGCAGAGATAGAGGAAGCATGGGCCCAGGTCAATTCGTTAATAAATTCCCCTTTTCGGTTGTGTTTCGTGTTGACCCAGATGGTATTGTCCTATTTGCGATCGCTAGCCAGTTATGCCATCCCGAATATTGGGCTTCGCAGCTGTAATTGTGCTGACAAGGTCGTAAACGGTGCAATAGTCTGAGCATCGTTCATGGCGACGCTATGTAGTTCTCAAAAGTATTGGAATAATTGAGGTTAATTGTGAAGCAGGTTTCAAGAAAAATATTTTCGCCTGTCCTGAAAGTGTTTGAATCTGGTGAAGGTGCTTACTCCTACAAAAAATCGAGCAGAACCATATTGTTGGTTGTTGGCTGTCTTTTTTTGTTTCTCTCGGTCGCGTCAGCATTGGCAGGTATCAATTCGTCGCAAATGGGTGCTTTGATTCCAGCGCTTGTTTTTTTGTAGTAGGTTCTACCTGCCTGATTGTAGGTGCATTGGGCTCAGATCGTGCGGTTTCAAAAATATGGGGCGGTAAATGAATGCAATGCAGGTGCCGCATTTCAGGAACCAGGAATTGATATTGTTTCCCGTATTTGCCCATGTGGCGTAGACCTTTGGTATTGGTCTGTGGCTGGGGAAATTGCGCTTTGCTGCAATAAAACGTGGTGACCTGAATCCTGCTTAATATGCCCTCAACAGGGGGCATAGTCCCTGATTGCGATGTGGTTGCTTTTTTTCCTGGAAATCCTGCAATCGTGATGCGGATTCTTGCACCTGGCTCCAGAACTTCTATCCCTTCACGACCTGAGCCATGCCAGCGCATCGCTTCTGAGTTGCGGTGAAGCAGTGTGCCCCCCATCAAACACATCAAAGCGCGGGTTGTAGCCTTCGCGCGTCAGTCGCTCCGCAATAACCTTTCCACAGCGATCAAAGGGCAGGACTGTATCCTGCGTGCCGTGTGAAATGTACACCTGTGGTTTTCCATGCCAGTTGTTGGCAATAATGAAGCCGGGTGAATGGGCAATCACATGGGAGAACATGTCGCCATTGATCAGCCCAAGTGTGATGCCGTAGCTTGCACCATCGGAAAAGCCTCCTAC
>JAURLQ010000119.1 GCA_030831125.1 Gammaproteobacteria bacterium | reverse complement strand
TTCGGGTCCGGAACTGCTTGTGAATTTAGACAGGTATTCTAGCGCCAAAGCAGGGCAAATTCCCAATCTGCTGACCACAACAATACCGGACGAGGGCATGGGAAATCCGGGCAGGATGCTGCTGCAGTGTATGATTTTGCATCAATTGTGAAGTCCGGAAGCGGTGGGTGCCGCCCACTGGAACTTCGGGTATACTCCCCGCTCCCGTGGCAGGCGCCTTGTTTCGCCTGAAGAATTCATACCATCAAAAATCAAAAAAACAGTCATGGGTATCTCGGAGGCTCTATGAAAATGTTGAAGAAAAGTTTGCCTGCGGCTATTGCTCTGCTTACCGGCAGTGTGGTGCTTGCTCAGGCTCCTTCCCCGCAGGTCAGACAGTATGCTGACGGGTACATAAATGGGCGCGTGACCAGCAGCAACGGCCCTGAGGCCGGCGTCTGGGTAATTGCGCAGACGGAAGAAACCAATACGCCATTCATCAAGATTGTGGTGACTGACGATGAAGGTCGCTACTCCCTGCCGCAGATGCCTGATTTCACCTACAACGTCTGGGTACGTGGTTACGGCCTCCTTGACTCCGAGAAAGTGGAAGGTCGTCCGGGTGATGAAAATCTTGATCTGACCGTTGAGCTGGCCTCCACACCACAGGAAGCAGCAAAGGTATATCCCGGTGACTACTGGCTGTCTATGCTCGATATACCCGAGGCATCCAACTTCCCCGGCACCGGTCCGGTAGCAGGCGGTGGTAACGGCTTCCTGCCTTCCATCGAGAGCCAGAGCCGCTTTGTTCATGAATTCAAGTCTGATTGCAATTTCTGCCATCAGCTGGGTAATGAAATTACCCGTACTTTGGGTCATATGGATGCGCTGGGCTTCGACTCACATGAGGAAGCATGGATTTACCGTACTTCCCTCGGTGTGCGTGGCGGCAGCATGCAGGGTGCTTTCCTGCAGTTCGGTATTGATGGCATGTCACAGACCATGGCCAACTGGACCCGCAAGGTAGCAGCCGGTGAAGTACCCCCAATGCCTCCGCGTCCCCAGGGTGTCGAACGCAATGTCGTGGTAACACTGTGGGATATCGGCGGTGATCAGGACTTCATGCATGATGAAATCGCTACTGACAAGAACAACCCCACCGTCAATGCCTACGGTCCGATCTATGCCGTATCTGCAGGACACGGTACGCTGGATGCCATCGATCCTGTCACCAACGATGCCTACCAGTTTGTCATTCCAACCCGTGAAGATCCGCGTGAAGTGAGTTCCCGCTTTCCGCCTCCGGGCAACCCCTCGAACTTCTGGGGCATGGAGCATCTTTGGGGCAATGAAAATCCCTCTGATCCTCACAACCCGATGATGGGACCTGATGGCCGGGTATGGATGACTTCCAAAATCCGTAATGACAATCCGGACTGGTGTCGTGCAGGTTCTGACAACAAGTTCGCCCAATACTATCCGCTGACCAGAAGCAACCGTCAGGCTTCCGTGTTTGATCCGGTTACACAGGAATTCGAACTCATCGACACCTGTTACGCCACACACCATCTGCAGTTTGCCAATGACCCGGACAATACCCTGTATTTCAATGAGTTGCTGGGGCCCATGTTCGGCTGGATCAACACCCGTCTTTACGACCTGACCCACGATGAGCAACTGGCAAATGGCTGGTGTCCCCAGATTATCGATACCAATGGCGACGGTGTGATCACCAAACCCTGGAACCCGGCCAACAGTGAAAACCCGGATCCGAACCTGGATACGGAAGTACGCAAGAACCTGTATACCGTTATCCCTGATCCCAATGATGGCAACATTGTGTGGGGTGCCTCTGAAGACTATCCTGGCTTCATCGTACGCCTGAACCGCGGCAACAATGCCCCGGAATCATGCATTTCAGAAGTTTACCAGGTGCCCGAGGGATCTCTCGATCCACGTGGCATGGATATCGACACCGATGGCAACCCCTGGGTGGCCATGGCTGCCACTTCCGAGTGGGCCAAATTCGAGCGTAACAAGTGTGACGTGCTCAATGGTCCCGGCACTGATGCCGGCACGCATTGCGAACAGGGCTGGACGGTTTACCGTACTCCGGGACCGCGTATGGGCAACACCGATGTGCCTGCCGATTTCCACTATTTTGGCTGGGTGGACCAGCACAATATCAGTGGCCTCGGTGCAAATACGCCAATCCTGACCGGTTCCAACTCCGACTCCCTGATTGCACTGGATCCGGATACCGGAGAGTGGACTTATCTGCGTGTGCCTTATCCGCTGGGCTTCTATCAGCGCGGTCTGGATGGACGTATAGATGATCCGGATCTGGGCTGGAAAGGTCGTGGCCTTTACGCCAACTACGGCACTCACCTTGTGTGGCACACCGAAGGAGGCAAGGGGACTACCGGCAAGATCGTGAAGTTCCAGATCCGTCCTGATCCTCTGGCGCATTGATCAGCAACAGCTGTGTATGGAAAGGGGCTCTTTTGAGCCCCTTTTTTATTGCATCAATTTGGTTGGAAAATCTGATCATCGCCGGCTCGGCAGGCCGATCCCAGTGTCCAAATTACTGATATGTTGTATCCAGGCGCTGAACGTACTGACGTGCCTTTTATTCACTGACAAATTCGTAGCCGGTCCTGATGCTGGCAAGACCCTCGACCCTGCTCACGCGGTCACCAACAAGTGCCTGCTCATCTGATGTCAGGGCGCCCAGCAGATAGGCGACATTCCTGTGTACGACAACCTGGACTTTTTGTGCCAATGCCTCGTCTGCTGCTGTCAGTGCAGCCATGATTGCAGCAGACAGGGCGTCATCACTTGCAGCTGTTGAGTCATCTACAGCACTGACCACCACCAGTTCATTGATTATGCGTCTGATGTCCTGACTGGCAAAAACCACTGTGTTGGTTGCCTGGCTGCGGGCTTCCTCGTTGAGTACCTGACCTGTAAGCAGGATGAATCCGCGTTCACTGTGTACCTGGATCAATGCATCAGCATAGTCCTCAGATCTCGCGAAAGCCCGGCTGATCCTCTGCACCAGCGCTTCATCATCGGGCAGCTCGTCTGCAGCAAATACAGATACACCAATGAATGACATCATGGTAATGAATAAAATTTGTAACGCTTTCATGACTATCCTCTCTTCAATTCGAATTTGTCCCTGATAGTGGAATACCAATTGCCGGCCAGGCGGCCAACCGGATCGAGTTTTTCAAAATCGATGCGTCCCTCGGTATACAGGGTATCTTCGATATGAATGTGCTGAATTTCACCCAGGATCAGATTGCCTGATCCAGGACCTTCTCCCAAGCGAATGATGTCAAAGAGCGTACACTCGAACACCAACAGGGCTTCTTTGACAAAAGGGGCGTTGATATGGGCAGCTTCGGCGGGTGTTACGCCACTGTAGCTGAATTCATCTTCTTCCGGTTCAAGTGTAGCTGCACTTTTGCTCATTTGCTGGACCAGCGAATGACTTACACAGCTGAGCGTGAAGCAGCGACCTTGTTCCACGTTATGTAGTGTGTCTTTTTTGCGTCCATCGGGTCTGGGAATGGTGGAAAATCCTGCGATCGGAGGTTTGGAGCTGAATACGTTGTAAAAGGAAAAAGGAGCAAGGTTATTGATGCCATTGGTATCTCTTGATCCAACCCATGCTATTGGGCGAGGCGCTACTGAGCCGATCAGTATCTTGTACATGTCGGTCTGGGAAAGTTCGGAAGCATTCAACAACATTTTTATAATCTGGCCTTGTGTTGGTTATGGATCTGGAAATGCACCAATGTGATTGTTGGCGAATCATAAGGATGCGTATTTTTCACCACTTTGGTGCATCCCCTGAAATGAAATTCCTTAACCATGATTAATGACTGAATTACCGATGTAAAGCTGGTAGTTTAAGACAACATGGTCAAGAGGAGAGTCCCTGAGGGAAGCTTACCATGACAAGACTGTTGGTAATGAGCGATCTGGATGGCACCCTTCTGGATCATTATTCGTATGACTTCAGTTCTGCCCTTGAGGCAATGAAAAGACTGGAAGCCTTGCAGATTCCGCTTGTCCTGAACAGCAGCAAGACCTTTCCGGAGATGCTGCAAATTCGCAAGGCAATAAACAACACCTGCCCATTTGTTGTGGAAAATGGTGCTGCGCTGTATGTACCTGCCCAGCAGGGAGGCAGGGAAATATTCGAATGTGTGATTTTCGGGCTCACAAGACGGGACATTCTCGCAGCAATGCACGAGATCGAAAGCCGGCACCAGTTCGAATACCAGGCATTTTCCAGAATGTCTGTTGCCCAGCTGGTAGCAACAACCGGTCTTGGTGCTGACCAGGCGCAATATGCCTTGTCCAGACAATATACAGAACCTCTGCTCTGGAAAGATTCCAGCGAACATCTCGCCGAATTTACAGCAATGTGTAACAAGGCAGGTATCAGTGTAATCAGGGGCGGTCGTTTTGTGCATCTGAGCGGAGCTGCCGACAAGTCTGACTGCATGGGCTGGCTGCGTGAATTCTACGGCAAGCGCTATGGCAGAACCCCTGCAATCATTGCGCTTGGAGACAGCGAAAATGATGTTCCCATGTTGTTGAATGCAGACTACGCGGTGCAGGTAAAATCACCTGTAAAGCAATTTCCTGACATTTCACATCCTCGTCTGACAAGGACCACGGAAATCGGACCCCTCGGCTGGAACAATTCGCTTTTGCATTTACTCGATGAAATTGAGGCCAAGCGACAGAAAAAAATCATGAATATTCAATAGAATCGTAATTATCCAGGAGCCGCAAATGGGAGATTTCTACCAGAACGGTGTCATTACCACGCTGCATAATTTCGCACAACGCCCCCTTGAAGACATGGAGGCTGAATTGCTGGAATTCTCCCGCGTCAGGCCCATGGGGCTTGTTCTTCCCTGTCTTTATTCAGAGCTGGAGGGGCCTGCCATGGAGAATATCGTGGCAGAACTCTGCAAAGTGTCCTATCTGTCAAAAATCGTAATTGGCCTGGATCGTGCTACCGAAGAACAGTATCGCAAGGCAAGAGAGTTCTTCAGTGTGCTTCCGCAGGACCATGTTGTGCTTTGGAACGATGGACCGAGGCTAAGAGAGCTTGACCAAAGCCTGAAAAAGCTCGGGCTGGAACCCAACCAGATGGGTAAGGGCAGGAATGTCTGGTACTGTTTTGGCTATCTCATGGCAGACAATAGTGTTGAAGCAATAGCCCTGCATGATTGCGACATTGTGACCTACAACAGGGAGTTGCTTGCACGGCTTGTCTATCCGGTCGCAAATCCGGGTTTCAACTATGAATTCTGCAAAGGCTATTACTCGCGGGTTGCCAATGGCACCATCAATGGCAGGGTTTGCCGGCTGTTGGTTACGCCACTGCTGCGAGCCTTGCGGATGATCATTGGCCCTCATGACTATCTCGATTTTCTCGACAGTTTCAGATATGCACTGGCTGGTGAATTTTCCATGCGCATGGATGTGCTGCGCGATATCAGGATTCCCAGCGACTGGGGCCTGGAGATAGGGGTGCTTTCGGAAATGAAGCGGAACTATTCCCTGAACCGTATCTGTCAGGTTGATATAGCCAATACCTATGACCACAAACACCAGGATGTGTCATTCGAGGATGCAAGCACCGGACTGTCAAGAATGTCGGTGGATATAAGCAAGGCAATTTTCCGCAAGCTGGCTACCACCGGAGTAGTGTTCAGTCAGGAAACCATCCGGACCATCAAGGCAACCTATTACAGAGTGGCACTGGATTTTGTTGAAACCTACCACAATGACGCCAGGATCAATGGATTGACACTTGACATCCACAAGGAAGAAAAAGCGGTGGAACTTTTTGCCGAAAATGTGATGAATGCCGGCATGTACTTTCTTGATCGGCCAAGGGAAACCCCCTTCATTCCGAGCTGGACAAGAGTCAACAGTGCATTGCCTGAACTCGGTGGAAGTTTTCTGAAGGCAGTAGCAGAAGATATGCAGGAATATGGCATCAAATAAAAATAAGCGACAGCCTATTGATCCATCCGATGAGTTGCGGATGAGAGTAAGTAACCATTTGGGCCTGATCTATCATGATGAAGATCTTGATGCATTGACAACGAAATTGCTCGGCATAATGGATCTGCCGGCACAAATGCGCAAACCCCGCTGGTACAAGAACAACTGGTCTGAAAAAGATGTGGCAGTAATCACTTATGCCAACTCCATCGTGCAGGAGGGAGAGCTCCCGCTGCGCACACTGAACCGGTTTTTGCACAGCCGCCTCCATAAGGAATTGTCCTGGGTACATATCCTGCCTTTCTTTCCATTTTCATCTGATGACGGTTTTGCAGTAATAGATTATGTAAGGGTGAATGAAAGTTTTGGCAACTGGGACCATATTTACGAAACAAGTGGTCATTTCAAGGTCATGGCAGATCTTGTGATCAATCACTGTTCCGGCATGAGTCTCTGGTTTGAACAGTTCCGTCAGGACAAACCGCCCGGCAATGGCTATTTCCTCGAAGTTGACCCGGATACAGACACTTCACTTGTTGTCAGGCCCAGAACGAGTCCATTGTTACGGGAAGTCCAGACACTGGACGGGCTCAAATACATATGGTGTACCTTCAGTCATGATCAGCCAGACCTGAATTTCAGGAATCCGGATGTGCTCGCTGAAATGGTTGGTATTATCCGCTTCTATCTGGACAGGGGAATCAGGGTCCTGCGTCTCGATGCTGTTGCCTTTTTGTGGAAAGAGCAGGGAACCAATTGTCTCAATCTGCCGCAGACTCATGAAGTTGTCCGACTGCTCAGGACCTTGATGGAATACTACTGTCCGGGTTCAGTGCTGATTACCGAAACCAACATTCCGAACAGGGAAAACCTGTCCTATTTCGGCAATGCGAACGAAGCTCACCTAATCTACAATTTTTCCTTTCCTCCCCTGATGCTCCATGCGCTGGTAACCGGCAACTGTCATGCCCTGAAAAACTGGATGATGAGCATGCCACCAGCAAGAAACGGCACCACATTTTTCAATTTCATGGCTTCCCATGACGGTATAGGTCTGCGTCCTCTGGAAGGGCTCGTTGCAGAAGAAGAGCTCAATCATTTGCTCGGGCATATGGAAGACAATGGCGGGAGGATTTCGTGGCGTAGTCTCGGTGACGGTACTTCAAGGCCCTACGAAATCAATATCAGTCTGTTTGATGCCCTCAAAGGTACACTGAAAAATCCGGATGACGGCTGGCAGGAAGACAGATTCATCTGTGCACATACAGTGATGCTTTCCATCGAAGGGCTCCCTGCTTTTTATATCCACAGTCTTTTTGCCACCACCAATGATTACGAAAAGTTTGCCAATACAAACAACAATCGTGCGATCAACCGGCACAACTGGAACCTTGGAAACCTCGAAGAAGTGCTTGATAAAGACACGCATCACAGGCGTATTTTCAATCGTCTGAAAAAACTGATTGGTATGCGCAGAAAGCAGCGGGCATTCCATCCCAATGCCACCATGTTTACCCTGCATATCGGTGATGCGGTTTTTGCCTACTGGCGCCAGACTGCCGATAGAGAACAAAGTATTTTCTGTCTCAACAACATTACTGATAGAGACCAGGAAGTTTTACTCAGCAGTCTGAATCTGGTTTTAACCGATAACTGGTACGATCTGATCAGCGGCACGGCCATAGAGGAGGGTCAGACTTCACTGAATCTGTCGCCATATCAGTCTGTATGGCTGACCAATATCTGCTGTTGACCTGCACTATAGCCGTACCACCTGGTTCTGCCGGATTCCTTTGCACCCTGTGTGCACATTGCTTGACAAGGTAATGTGCTTGGCTGATCTTAGACACCTTCATCCATAAATCCTGTAACCGCTACATGCATTTCTTGAGGGGGAAATCATGAAGTCATCCAAGCCTGCGGGCACACCCGTTTCCAATGAAAAGCCGAATACTGACCAGGACCATACTGCAAGGGTAAACCGTCGGGGTTTTCTCAAGGGAGCAGCTACCGGCGCAGCAGCGCTTGCAGTAACACCTGCTGCAGAAGCCCAGACTCCGTCAGCCTTTGCCGCGTCCTATACCGCACCAAGTTATCAACAGATGCAGCGTGATACCGGTCTGCTTACACCACCAACCGAGCAGCGTGCTGTGGTCCGTCCCGGATCAGATCTCATGGTTCAGGTGCTAAAGGACATGGGGGTGGAGTTCGTTGCCTCCAACAATGGTTCCAGCTTTGAAGGCATCCAGGAATCCATAGCCAATTATGGCAATCCGCCAAATGTCATGCCCGAGTTCATCACCTGTTTGCATGAGGAAACCTCAGTTGACATGGCCAATGGTTATGGCAAGGCTCAAGGCCGGCCCATGGCAGCCATGCTGCATGGCACCATAGGTATCCAGCACGCATCAATGGCCATCTATCAGGCTTTCTATTCCGGTACACCGATGATCCTGATTGTTGGACGCGATGACGGGTTCATTCAGGCTCATACAGCCAATGACATGGCAGCCATGATTCGCAGCTATACCAAGTGGGATGCACAGCCAACCACGCTTGAAGAATGTCTGGTGGCATTGCAGGAAGCCTACCGTCAGGCAGTGACACCGCCTACAGGGCCCACTGTAGTTGTGATTGATATGGAACTGCAGAAAGAAGAAGCACGCGACATGGTCGTACCGCCATTCCGTCCTGCGGTTATCGAAGGCGTAGACGTGTCAACCGCAAGAACCATCGCCCAGGCATTGCTTGATGCTGATAATCCGAGGCTCGAAGTCGGTGCCCTGCGGACACCTGAAGGTGTAAGGGCAGCTGTGGAGCTTGCCGAAATGACAGGCGCCTGCACAAGCACAGCAGCTACACGCGGCCCGATGAGCTTCCCCCAGAAGCATCCCCTGTGTGGACCGGGTGCAAATACTGCTTACGACTATGTGCTGGGTCTTGAGGCCAATTCGCCCAACCTGTCACTGCAGCGTGTGACAGTAACCAGTCTGACCGAATCCAGAGACGGAATGGGGGTCGGGTTTGGTGGGTTACGTATAGAAGGTGCCCGTCAAAGGGAAGGCCAGAACAACAATAACCGCCCGGCCGGGACACTGCTTGAAATTGATGCCGAGGCGAGCATTCCTGTCATCATGGGCGAAGTCAGTCGTTTGATGACCAATGAAAAGCGTCGCCAGATTGAAGATCGCAAGGCGCGTCATGCCGCCGCAAACCAGGAAGCGTTCATGACAGCCCTGCGTGCTGCTGTTGAGGACAAGAAAAAAGGATGGGATCTGAGCCCGGTAAGTACGGCACGTATCTATGCGGAATTGTGGCCCCTGATCATGAATGAAGACTGGTGTCTGGCATCCCCCAGTTCATTTTCCAGTTCACACCATATGGGACTGTGGCAACACGACAAACCATACAGCTATCTGGGCGGACAGGGTGCCGGCGGCATGGGCTATGGTCTTGGCGCCTGTGCGGGTGCTGCTCTGGCAGCACGCAGCAGGGGCAGAATCGTGATCAACGTGCAAACTGATGGTGACCTGAACTACACCCCCGGTGCATTGTGGTCAGCAGTACATCATGAACTGCCCATGCTTACGGTCATGCACAACAACCGGGCCTGGCATCAGGAGCTGATGTTCATCCAGTACCTGGCTGGCGTGAGGGGACGTGGTACAGACCGTGGTCATATTGGCACCAGTCTGCGCGATCCTTTCATCGACTATGCCAAACTCGCAGAGGGATATGGCATGAAGTCAGAAGGACCGATTGATGACCCGACACAACTGGCAGCAGCACTGCAGAGGGGTGTGGAAACAGTCAAGAATGGAGAGCCCTACCTGATAGATGTATTGACCCAGCCCCGCTAAGGAGACAAAAGATGAAATCAGCAATCAGAATTTCTCTGGCGTTGGGTGCGGGACTTGTTGCTTCTGCAGGACTGGCCCAGACCATGGGGCCAGTAACAGGAGACGTCAGTGAGGGAGCACAGCTTTACTATGACCACGGCTGTTACCAGTGTCACGGCTATTTCGGGTATGGCAGGCAGGATCTGAACAATACCGGCTCACCTTTCCTGATCAATGAGGATGTGTTCAGGAGCTTTCTGCGCGCCAGGGCCGATGTGGCGCCCTTGCTGCCATCAACCAGTATGCCCAACTACCCGGCAAACAGCCTGACCGATGAAATGGTACAGGACATCTATGCCTACATCCGCTCCATGCCATCCAATCGTCCGGAAACGGCCAGCGTACCAACCCTGCAGGCCATCCTGAGATCCGGCGAAAGACCTTACAGACCCTGACAAAGCTTCGGAGTCTGCCCCGGATGCTTGCCTGTACCCGGAGGCAGACTCCGAACTGCAGCTGACTGGTTATTCTTCACCACCTTGTGGTGCGGCAGGGGGAGCTCCTCTTCCCTCACGTGGGCCTCTCGGGCCTTCCCCTGGAGGGCCAAAGCCGGGACCTCTTCTGCCTCCGGGTGGTCTTGCATCCGGATTGTTGTTCCTGAATTCTTCCATGCGCGCCCGTCGCTCTTCCATTCTGGCAGCGGCATCCGGATTGTTTTCCAGAAATTCACCCCTGCGTTCCCTGCGCTGTTCCATGCGCTGGGCGGCATCGGGGTTATTGCGCATGATTTCTTCCCGTTGCGCCCGTCTTTCCTCCATTGTGGCCTGTCGCTCTTCATCGTTTGGCTGGGCCTGTGCGGTAGCGCTCAATAACATTACCAGCATCAGTGCATCGCCTGACAACTTTGCCAATCGGGACAATTTCAGTTTCATGGGTAATTCTCCGTTGTGTCTGGAAGATAAAACGCACAGAGGGCTGACAGGTTTACCGCGAGCGATGATAATCAGGCTGCATTGAAAGGAGGTGCCATGGATACGCTGATCAGTACAGAAGAATTGAAGAATTTGCTGGAAACAGGAAATGTCATGGTTTTCGATTGCCGGTTCTCCCTCATGGACAAGCAGGCTGGTCGCAAGGCTTACGGGCAGGGACATATACCCGGAGCCCTGTTTGCAGACATGGAAGCGGATCTCAGTGCTGTACATATCCCGGGTGTGACAGGCAGGCATCCATTGCCACAACGGCAGGACTTTGTCGCCAGAGTCTGTAGCTGGGGTTTGACGCCCCAGACTCAGGTTGTGGCTTACGATGATGCCGGTGGCGCAGGTGCTGCGCGACTGTGGTGGATGCTGCAATGGATAGGACATGCAAAGGTGGCGGTGCTCGATGGTGGCTGGCAGGCCTGGAACGCAGAAGGTTTTCCGGTCAGCACTGAACCGGCTACTGCAGCCAATCCTTCATCTGACCAGTATTCCGATCTGGACCCACTTGTAGGTCTGCTGGAGGTTGGTCAGGTCAATCCCGGCAGGCAGACCCTGCTGGATGCCCGTGAGTTGCCCCGTTTCAGGGGAGAGGTGGAACCCATTGACCCCGTGGCAGGACATATTCCCGGTGCCTACTGTTCCCCTTTCAGTGCAAACCTGAACAGTGAAGGGCGGTTCAAATCCAGAGGGGAACTGAGAGAAAAGTTTTCTGTCGCCGAATATTCCTTTTTGCCGGTAGTCTGTTACTGCGGGTCAGGTGTAACAGCCTGTCACAATATACTGGCCATGAAACATGCAGGACTTGCTGTGCCAGCCCTGTATGGAGGTTCATGGAGTGAATGGATTACTGACCCGGCGCGAAAAGTCGCTACCGGAGACTGAAGCGATGCATTGCTTTCCTGGATCCGGAACAGTCGCATGAAGGAACTTGTTGGGGGGGAAGTACTTGCCCGTGGTCTTGTTGCGAACGGCATTGATACCCTGTTCGGGATTCCCGGTGTACAACTTGATCCGGTATTTGCCGGTTTACATGATGTGCGTGACAGTATCCGCATCTATCACGCCCGTCATGAGCAGGGTGTGGCCCTTATGGCCTATGGCTATGCCCATGTCTCCGGAAAAATCGGCACCTTGCTTGTAGTGCCCGGTCCGGGCTTTCTCAATGCCGCTACCGGAATGCTGACGGCACATGCCTGTAACAGTCCCATGTTGTGCCTGGTTGGCCAGTCTGAACGGCAGTTCATTGGATCTGGACTAGGTGTGTTACACGAGTTGCAGAACCAGATGGGAATTGCAGCAAGCCTTTGTAAATGGACAGCACGCATTGAAGATCAAAATACGATTTCCGCCATGCTGGCGGAAGCGATTACACAGACAAGAACCCTGAGACCAAGACCTGTTTACCTGGAGTTACCCTCCGATATTGTGCGTATGACTGTTGCAGATCCTGCTCCTGTGTTGGCGCAAGAAACGCAAACGCTCCCTTTGCTGGATCTGGATGCAGTAAGGGAAACGGCAGAAGCACTGGCAAAGGCAGAGTTTCCGATGCTCCTTGCAGGTGGAGGGGCAGCCCTGTTCCCGGCAGAAGTCCTCATGCTTGCCGAACTGCTGCAGGCGCCTGTGGGTATGAGTGAAAATGGATTGGGAGTGCTTGATGCGCGTCACCCGCTGGCGTTCAGTCAACTGGGCGCCAACAAGCTGTGGGGGAAAGCTGATCTGGTTCTGGCACTGGGCACGCGACTGTTCGGACCTGTATACAACTGGGGCTTCGACGATGACCTGGCAATCATCAAGGTCGATATTGATGAAAGTGAGTTGCACAGGCTGCCGGTTGGGCTGAAGGGTATACATGCAGACATCGGCCAGTTTCTTCGTGCGCTTTGTGAAGTGTTGCCTGAGTATCTGCAAAAGCGTTCCAGGCCGGATGCTGTCCTGGATGCAGTGCGGCACAGTTGCCAGCATGATCTTGCGCCACTGGCATTACCCCGGCAGATTGTTGAAGTCATTCGCCAGGCATTGGGGGAAGATGGTCTGCTGGTCAGTGATGTTACCCAGCTCAATCATGCCGCTCTTGACATGTATCCGGTGTACAAACCACGCACCTATATCAGTTCGGGATACCAGGGAACACTGGGCTTTGGACCCTGTACTGCAATGGGTGCCAAAACCGGAAGGCCGGATTTGCCGGTGGTGTGTCTGGTGGGAGATGGTGGATTCATGTATGCGGCCCAGGAACTGGCAACAGCTGTACAGTTCAACATTCCTGTGATCATGCTGATCATGAATGACAACTCCTACAAGAATGTTGAGGGCATCCTCAATCGCAGTTACGGGGGCAGGGCTATC
Source organism: Gammaproteobacteria bacterium (assembly GCA_030831125.1). GTDB lineage: Bacteria > Pseudomonadota > Gammaproteobacteria > Pseudomonadales > Pseudohongiellaceae > CAILUG01. Next base: position 16,162 of record JAURLQ010000119.1, on the reverse strand, counting down.
GCAACAACACTGGTAAATCCCGATTTTGTGAAGTTTGCAGAAAGTTTCGGGCTTGTCGGGTGCCGTGTACACACACCAGAACAACTGCATAAAACCCTTGATGAACTGATTGCCAGAAATGAGCCTGCTATTATTGATTACCGTATCGGTGATATTCCTTCAGCTTTCTGGCTGCGCTTTCTGCCCCAGGTCAGAAAGCAGAAACCCCTTAACCCTCACGCCTTGGTCAAACAGTCATGAAAGATCCGAAAATTGTTATTGAATTCTGGTTTGAGGAAATAGAACCGAAATTGTGGTTCAGAAAAGACGCAGATTTTGATGCGCTGATTTGCAGATGTCCACAAGGCAGCTGCTGCAGGCGAGCTCGCGCACTGGCGTGAAACCCCGCAGGGAAGGCTTGCAGAAATCATTGTGCTGGACCAGTTTTCCCGCAATATACACAGGGATGATGCGCAGGCTTTTTCATGTGATGTTGTTGCTCTGGTGCTTGCGCAGGAAGCTGTTCGAGTTGGTGCCGATCAGGAGCTGGCAAGCAAACAGAAAGCATTTCTCTATATGCCATACATGCACTCTGAATCATTGCCGGTACATGAAGAGGCGGTAAAACTGTTCAGCCAGCCGGGACTGGAGTTCAATCTGGATTTTGAAAAGAAACACAAGGTGATTATTGAACGTTTCCGCCGCTATCCCCACCGCAATGCCTTGCTGGGAAGGGAATCCACTGCAGAAGAGCTGGCATTTCTGCAGGAACCCGGATCTTCTTTTTGACAGCCTTGAGGCTGATTTTCAATCCAGTTCGCCAATACAGTAACGATAGGCGTGCATGAAGAACTGGCGGTCCCGGGTGTGCTTCAGTTCCCGGTGCATCTGTCTGAAGATGGCCAGACTACGCTTGTGGTTGGCTGCTGATCCACCGAATTTGCGGCAGAAATACAACACCACAGGGTTGAAGAATGAGCGCCATCCGGTAATCCACTGATAGTCACCAATGATCATTTTGCCGCCTTTTTCCAGATGCAGCTTCATGTTTTCATAGGCACGTTCTGCATTCGGAATTGTCGACATCCCCAGTGTGCAAACGGCAGCATCAAAGTGCTTGCCAAGATGTTGCATTTCCACAACGTCAGTTTGCAACAGGGTCACGTTATGCCACTTGTTACTGTCCACCATCCGCTGCGCCTGTTCCAGCATGCCTGCAGAAAAATCCAGTCCTGTGATATGCCCGCTTTCTCCGATGTGCTCAATCAGCGATCAAAATCACGGCCAGTACCACAACAGAACACCACAACCGAGTCGCCGGGTTTCAGACCGGCAGCTTCAAATGCCAGGCGTTTCCAGTTATAGACAAAGGCAGGCGAGCCCTTGTCATAGTTTTCCGATAGTACCTTGTCATACTGCTGTTTCAGATCAATGGACATTCATGTTCCGTCAGGATTGCAAAATCAAAGGTGCTTGTAACTGAGGCAGGGTTGTACCGATCTTTCTCTGTCTCAGCTCTTGCATGAAGCCGCAGAAGAATATGAGCTTGAGCCCTGCTTGTCCAGTTGAGCCGGATTGGGGCAGTGGCGCAGTTTGAAATATTCAATAAAAGTGGTAGTCGCGGCTTTCTGTAGTTGTTTCTTCGACACGCCGTAAACCTGGCCCAGCCATCCGGCATAGCCGGATGTGGCTACACCTCACGCAAAGCAATGCTTTGCAATCGTTCGGCTTCGCCCATGGGGGCTCGACTGCGGCATCCCTGCCGCAGACGGTCTCAGATCCAACTACAGAAAGCCGCTGTTGAACCTTGTTGAAATTTCAAACTGCGCCACTGCCCGGATTGGATATGCGATAGTGAAGTGATAGCACAATATTTGCACAGCAGGGGAGATGCTCACCCCGGAAATTCTGCCAGCGGCAAGACCGTATGGATGAGGGGCGCATGTTCAAGCGTCCGCCCGGTTTTGAAATTTCAGAAAGACCTGCCCAAGGATATGGTCCATACCAGTGGATTGATCTCCACATCAGAAGTCAGCCTTGCGCCACCGGCAAATTTGAGGGATGCATCAGATTCGATATTTATCCAGCGTACAGATGCATTTACAAACCAGGTGTCATTCAGATGTAAATCAAAACCGGCCTGAACTGAAAGGCCAAATGAGGCATCCAGACTCGCACTGCCGCCTATCAGCCCCAGTGTGGCAAGTGTTGCAGCTGCAGGGCCGGTGATGTCTTCATCAAAAAAGATGGTGTAGTTCAGGCCAGGGCCAAGATAGGGTTTGAAATTGCCCGCAGTTGACGGATACCACAACAGACTCAGTGTTGGTGGTAACTGTTTTGTATCGACGATATCCAGACCGGCAAGTTCTCCCTTGCCATTTGCAGTGTGCTCGAATGGAGTTGCTGCCAACAATTCCACAGCCCAGTTGTCACTCAGCATATAAGCGAAGTTGAGCCCAAGCTGGGTGTTTTTATCGACATCAAGGGTTGTGTTCGCTCCACCAAGACTCAGAACAGTGCCATTGAGTGCAACCGGGCTGCTGTCAGCATCGGGATTGACACTGGTGGCACCGACTCTTATCAGAAATTCTCCGGCTTCATGGGCATTTGCAAACACAGCAAAGGCAATTGTGCTGATCAAGGAAAGACAGACCGGCCAACTTTTCATCGGAATACCTCAAAGTTCTCGTTGAATATGTGCAATCCTGGAACTGGTCTTGACACCAGCAGTTCTGGAACGTCTGTCCGGACGATGGGCATTGGACATTACTTTCAATGTTGCTGCCTTGATCTGAATTAAGGCTGCGCTTTTAAGGTATCGCGAGACGTATTTTCCCGCCCGGAAGCGATCAGTACCTGGCAGCTGGCCTTGAATGGATGCCGGGTGAAGCCCGATATCAGATCAGGGAATGCTGAAGCGGGCGAGGAGGGGGATATGATCTGAAAGTGCTTTCCAATCAGCAGTATTCAGGCATTCACAACTCAAAGGTACAAGCCCTCTGTAGTAGAGCCTGTCCATGCACAGCAACGGGTGAACGGCAGGAAAGGTTGCTGCAAACCGTTTGTTCAGTGTGTAATGTGCTTCCTGCATTTGCAGTAAAGGATCCATGACCCTGTTGACTTGCCGGGCTGACCAGTCATTGAAATCTCCCCCTACAAGCAATGCCTGATGTCCGTCAGACTGTTTGTTGAGGTGTTCGTTCAGCAACATCAACTGTTTGCGCTGCTCAAAGCCGAATAGCCCCAGATGCAGGCATACCAGATGCAGTGAAAAGCCGGTATCGGGCAGTGTGATACTGCCATGTAAAAGGCTGCGACTGGCAAAGCGCCAGGGAGACAGGTTGATATTGCCCCAGTCTGAAAACGGGTAGCGTGAAAGTATGGCGTTGCCATGGTGGCGACCATCTGCGATGGCATTCTTGCCGTAGGCATAGTGAGGCCACATGGAGTCTGCCAGGTATTCAAACTGTGAAGTATCCGGCCAGTTCCTGATTCTTCTTGAGTGCAGCTGATGCTCACCCTGCACTTCCTGCACAATAACAATGTCAACATCGAGTTCCCTGAGCATTTCGCGCATGGTTGGCAGGACAAAGTGCCGGTTTCCACTGCTGAATCCCTTGTGGATGTTCCACGTGAGTATGCTCAATTGCATATAGCTATTCTTGATGCCGTTTGTGCTTGTTGAAAATGGCCGGGTTGCTTGCAACAAGTTTGTCAATCCAGCGTTCAAGAAAGGAATCGCTTTCAGTCGTGCGCAGAAAACTGTATCCCATGATGGATACAGCCAGTGCTCCCATGAAGTCAACAATCAGATCCCACATGGTGTCAACAAGCCCTGATTTCTGCATATTCATCCCGAACAGGGAGTCCATGGTGAATTCAAAAATTTCCCAGATTGCTCCCATTCCCATCGCAAACATGAAGGCAAACAGCGAAATGAATCCCGTGCTCAGGTCGAACTGGATATTGTCATTGCCGTTGAGCACATAAACCAGCACAAAACCTGCTATTCCCAGCAGAAAGCCGGAGCCGGTATGCAGTACCACATCCCACCACCAGTATCGGTTGTAAAAATCCAGCACTTCTCCCATGAACAGCGACATGCAGATGAATATTATGGCCAGGGCGTCGAATTCGGGTGGCATTTTGACGCTGAAGTGCGCGCTGACGCGCATGGGCATCAGGGTCAGATACAGGATTATCGTGGTTTCAGCAGCTGCCTGGTATTGTCCAGACAACAGCAACAAGAAGGCCCCTGTACCCAACATCAGTTTGAGCCCTATCCTGAATCGGTAATGCCATTGGCTGGTGTCTTGAGGGGATGTATCTGTCTTGCTTTCTGACACTGGTCACTTCTCCCGGATTGGCTGCAGGTTATCAGTGCCCTGTCTGTTTGTTAAGCTCTGGCGCTGTTAAGCTGGCAAATTCAAGGTATTGCTGCAATCTGGTGTATTTGCGAATGACACTCTGGTTCCCGATTTCTGATACTGCGCTCTGGCTGGCTTTCATTGCCGGGTTGAGCCTGTTTTTCGCTACGCTCGCACTGGTGCCATTTGTTGTCCTCCGGATACCGGCCGATTATTTTGCCGGTGAACACCGTCCGGTTTCTTCCCTGGCCCGGGTTCATCCTGTGTTACGTATTGTGTTATTGCTGTTGAAGAACCTGCTTGGCTTTTGCGTAATGCTGATGGGAATTGCCATGCTGGTATTGCCGGGACAGGGCTTGCTGACCTTATTGATCGGGCTGATGCTTGTCGATTTTCCGGGCAAGTTCAGATTGGAAAAGTGGTTGGTCAGGCGAAAAGTGGTGATGTTGGGCATCAACTGGCTGAGGACAAGATTCAACAGGCCCCGATTGGAGGTTTCTCAAAATCCATGATGTCCGATTCATAATGGCATGAACAGAAAAGAACCGACAGTAAGGAGGCTGGCAAGGTTGGGCCGCAATCGCCCGGTCTTCCGTTTCGGATTCAATCGCAGCAGAACAGGCGAGGCGCTATTCAGCCAGCTTTTGCCAATGGACAAATCGCTGCCTGCGATACTTTTTGTTGTGGGATTCCTTGCAGCTTTTTCAATTCCGTTTTTTACCATGGCTGCCCGCCCATTTGGCAATACAGATGATCTTTTTGATTTTGTGTTCAATTTCATGTTTCTCTTTGGGGCGCTGGTCTGGGGTGCTGTAGTACTGGTGCTTTTTGTCCTTTTGCTGGCCTTGTGCTTTGCCTGTGAAAGAATCATGGTGGATCGCAAGGGTATAGAGCTGCGTATTGAGCTTTTCGGACTTGGATTCTCTTCATTCTATACTGCACGCGGACTTTCCCGGTTGCGTAGCGGTAAGGACAGCAAAACAACTGAGCAAGAACCTGGTGAGCAGCTTTCATTTGATTATTATGGTGTGCCTGTGTCTGTGGGTTCAGTAATGCCGCCTGATCAGGCCCGGAGGCTGGCTGCAGGTATTGAGCAGGCACTGGACTTCACGATACCCCAGGCACTATCTGCCTCGGTGGAAATCCATAAGGAAAAGGAGGAGCAGCTGGAACTGCAAAGGACGGCTGCAGCTGAAGAAAAACTGAACAGTGAAAAAGCATGGGCCAGAGCACAGCAGGAACAAATGCAAATGACTCTGTCCTGGCATTCACCAAGCGCCATTCTGCTGGTGCTGGCCAATCTGCTGCCGCTGGCAGGAGTGCTGTGGTATGGCTGGGATATCGGTGACCTGTTTCTGCTGTTCTGGATAGAGAGTGCAATTATCGGCATTTTCAACATCCTGAAAATGATTGTCGTCGGGAAATTTGCGGCGTTGTTCATGGGGATATTCTTCATTGCCCATTTCGGTGGTTTCATGTTTGGTCATTTGCTGTTCATTTTCGGTTTCTTTGTGGAAGGCGCAAATGACACCTCATTTTCCCTGGAACAGGTAAGAAGCATACTGCTTTCTCTATGGCCGGGTATCGTTGCGCTGTCCATTAGCCATGGCTTCTCCTTTTTCGATAATTTCATCGGTAAAAAGGAGTATTTACTGAGAACGCTCAATCAGCAGATGGGGGAACCCTACAAGCGGATTATCATCATGCATTTCACCATCATCCTGGGTGGTTTTCTGGTGATGGCACTGAATGCACCCGTGCTGGCGCTGTTGCTACTGATACTGCTCAAGACCATGGTGGATTTTGGTGCCCATATCCGGGAACACAGCGGTACCGGGCAGAAATCCGGCAAGGGCGCCTGATAGACATTGGCATTGGCTCGGTTTATGCTCAGGGCAAAGTAAAAGCATGATGAGGGGCCGATGTTCAGGTTGAAATTGTTTCTCTGCCTGCTGCTGGCAGCGGGCAGTATCTCTGCCCAGGAAGCAGATTTTACCAGAACCAATGATGGCAAACCGGATTTGAGTGGAATCTGGCAGGCATTGACAGCCGCCAACTGGGATGTGGAAGGCCATCCGGCCAGCCAGGGTGCTGTTGAAACTCTGGGTGCCATAGGAGCTGTCATCCCGGATCCGGGTATAGTAGTGGAAGGTAATATCCCCTATCTGGCTTCAGCTCTTAAGCAGCGCAACGAAAATTTCCTGAATCGCCGCACTGGTGATACCGAAGCCAGATGTTTCATGGGCGGCATTCCGCGTTCCAATTACATGCCGCATCCCTTCCAGATATTCCAGACTGATGGCGACATCATGATGGTGTATCAATATGCCGGTGGTGTAAGAAACATTTTCATGAATCCCGATGATCAGATGGAGGCCCCTGTAGACAGCTGGATGGGCTGGTCCAACGGACGCTGGGAAGGCGATACCCTTGTAGTGGAAGTAAGCGGTCTGATGGCCAACTGGCTTGATCGTTCAGGCAACTTTGCCACTGAAGGACTCCGGGTAACCGAACGTTACACACCGATGAGTCCTTGGCATTTGATGTACGAAGCAACACTTGAGGATCCGGCCGTTTTTGAAAGGCCATGGACTGTCCGTTTTCCGCTGTACAAACGTATGGAAGAAAACGCCCGGGTCATGGAATTCAAGTGTCCGGAATTTGCTGAAGAAATCTTGTATGGGCATTTGCGCAAACCTGGTACAGGTGGGAGTGAATAGAAGATGGGCATCATGAAAAAGAACGGAAAAGTACTGACTGGATCGCTCGCACTGGCCATTGCTGCGGCAACCGGCACACTGCAGGCCGCTGAAGACTGGCAATTGGAACGGACTTCAGCGGGGCACCCTGTAATCCAGGGCTATTACACAAACTCTTCAATTGTCCCCTTCGAACGTCCTGCAGAACTCGGCACCAAGGAGTTCTATACCCGGGAAGAACTGGAAGCGCGACTGGCACGTGCTGCCGAACCCGAAGAGACCGAAAGGGGTACTGCTGCCGATGTACATTACCAGTTTGATGATTACGGCATGTCCAGAGGACAGAATGCCACGGCAATGAATTTGCGGACATCCATCATCACCAGTACACCGGATGGCCGCCTGCCTCCGATGATCGAGGAAGCAGAACAAAGACGTCAGGAAATCGCGGCCTATCGTGCAGCACACAATTTTGACAGCGCCCAGGACATGGGCTTGTCGGAGCGCTGCATACTCTGGTCCAGCGAAGGTCCCCCTATGGTACCGCTGGGGTACAACAGTAACCTGCAGATCATGCAAACGGATACACATGTTGTCATTCTGATGGAAATGATCCACGACGCGCGGATTATTCCACTGATGGATGAACCACCTGCCAGTGTCAATATTCCACAGTGGTTCGGTAATTCCTGGGGGCATTGGGAAGGCGATACACTGGTTATCGAGACAACCGGCTACAGTGGCCGGGCACCGATCAGTGCTTCACGCAATGTGCCACTGGATACCAATGCCCGTGTGCAGGAGCGGATTACCCGTATTGATGAAGATTCCCTGAAGTACGAATTTACCGTATCCGACCCGACGCTTTGGGAATCATCCTTTTCCGGCGAATATCCGATGGACCGAATAGATGGCCCCATGTTCGAGTATGCCTGTCAGGAAGGAAACTATGGTTTGCCCAACAACCTCAGTGGTGCCCGGGCCATGGAAGCCAGGGCAGCAGCTGGAGAATAGGAGGAGAATAGAAGGATATGATCATGAAAAAACTGTTGCTTGCATTCTCCATGGTCGGTGCAATTGCCGGGTCTGTCCAGGTGGCCGCGCATCATGCCTTTGCGGCAGAATTTGATGTGAACAGTCCGGTAGAATTCATCGGAACAGTCACCAAGGTAGAGCTCATCAATCCGCATTCGTGGATTACGGTTTCCGTAAAGGATGAAGACGGCAATGAAGTGAGCTGGATGATAGAGGGGGGCAGTCCCAACTCGCTTTTCCGACAGGGTATTACAAAGAATTCCATTCCACTGGGATCGGATCTGAAGATATTCGGCTATCAGGCACGTGATGGTGCGCCTCGGGCGGTTGGCCGGGACATCACATTTGCCGATGGCAGCCCGCTGTTTTTTGGTGGCTCAAGACCCGAAAACCAGTAACTGCAACTGGTATAGTGCATCCACAAAGCCCGCCAACATGGCGGGCTTTCTTTGTTGCCACTATCCAGCTTCCCACGATGGCCCTTGAGGACACCCAGGACCATTGCAATTGACAGAGCGACGGGGTGTTCGGAGTGAGGAGCACAAGCGAGCGAACCCGCAACACCCTGGTGCTCATATCCAGATCAGTCTGACGGGTGTCCCGGTTAATATGTAAAGAACACCCAGGACCATTGCAATTCACAGAGCGATGGGGTGTTCGGAGTGAGGAGCGCAAGCGAGCGAACCCGCAACACACTGGTGCTCATATCCAGATCAGTCTGACGGGTGTCCCGGTTAATATGGAAAGAACACCCAGGACCATTGCAATTCACAGAGCGACGGGGTGTTCGGAGTGAGGAGCGCAAGCGAGCGAACCCGCAACACCCTGGTGCTCATATCCAGATCAGTTTGATGGGTGTCCCGGCTACTGTCCTGATGTTCGATTCCAAACAAGTTTGAGAGGCGACTCTGTTACTGGCAAAAAAAGGCCATGTCCTTAGTGGACATGGCCTTTATTTATTCACCCGCTTTTACTCGCCGATAGTAGCCAGCAAATCAGCCCTGGTCTGTGGGGTGGCTGCAGCATGCACGGCAATGTACTGTTCAAACTGTACATCGTTGTCTGCCACATAGTTGGCCAGGGTCACAACAAAAGGATTGGCCTGGGCGCCTGCCACGGGCAGGGTAAAGTCAGCCTGGAACATGATGCCCTGCTGAGGCAATACCGGTACCAGCATGCCATCGGTATGCAGGTTCGGCACTGAGTGCAGGTCGATGCGCATCGTGTCGTCTTCCAGTACACCAACGCCTTCAATGCCCATAAACTGCGGATTCATGCTTTCCTCACCCAGCAATGTGCGGGGTGTGCTGAGCGCCATTTCCAGGAAGTCCACATTGTTGGCATGAGTAACTATGGTTGCACCTTCGCGTACGAAGGGAATCAGTCCTGCCGTGTGATCCGAATGCGGATGGGAGTTCACCACATAGCGAATCGGTTTGCCCGGAACTGCAGCTTTGACTTCAGCCAGTATCTGTTCGCCACGGGCTTCGCTCTGTCCGGATTCCAGCACAACTATATGGTCCGAAAATTCTACGGCCATTGACTGGTATCCGGCAGTGACCAGATACACGCCGTCAGCAATCATTTGTGTGATATCTGTTGGTGCAGCTCCGCCACCACCGCCACCACCGGCAGGCGGTGTGTAATCCATCAGGGCGACCAGGTCAGCAGGGTTGGCTGCTGCAGCTTCAACTTCTACACCGAAGATACCGCCACCACCACGCTGCTGTTCAATCACGGTGGGGACCATCAGGCCATTGAAACTTTCGTAGTCGCTGTAAACACCCACCACATGCATGTCGCCCATGAAGGCATCTTCCACCCAGGTTTCAATCATCGTGACCAGATTGTCATCATTCACATAACCATTGACGGTATAGCGCAAACCCGAAGGGGCAGTCTGGCCTTCAGGAGACATCCAGGAAATCATGGTGTATTCCTCACCATCCATCATGGTGGTGCTGATACTGGCAGCATTGTTCTCGGCACCCTGCAGAAAGCCCCAGGGGGTCAGCCAGATCTCAAGCTGCTGGCCCCAGGAGGTTTGCGTGGCAGGAATGTTCTGGATATAAGTGCCGGCAACGGGTGGATCGAGAAACAGGTTACTGGCAAAAGTGTCGCCACGGGCAAAGGACGCTGGCTGGTTCAGGTCTATAGTACGAACGAAATTGGTGATTTCATCACGATCGGGCCAGGGCGGGCTGGCTCTCAGGGTCTGGCGAAAACTGTTACGAATGCGCCATGCCGAGCCTGAGAATGTCAGAGAGTCGACATCTGCCATGCCCATGGCATTGATCACCTCATCAAGTGATGGTGTGGCAGCCATGGCCGCAGGTGGCGCAGTTGATGTAGCTGTAGTGCTTTCTTCTGTGCTTCCACCACAGGATGCCAGCAGTACGCTGACCGCCATCAGGGAAAGCAGGTGTCTGGATCTGTCCATGGGAACCTCCGTTTTGTATTGGTCCGCAGTATGAAGAAATGCAATCTACCTTACCTGCAGAGCTTAGGAAAGCATGGCAACATGGCAGAATGGGCAATAAACGGGAAAACGCACCGGTTCGGGATGCTGCGGTATGCACTTGTTCCCTGACACTTTGACCAGCTCAATCATGTGCAGAATTTGCAACACCAGCCATAATCAGGAATGATCCATATCAGGTGGAGGTATGGAAATCATGGCAACAGTAAAACCGGTTTGGCTGCAAAGTGTGTCTTTGTGGATAATTCTTTTCCTGTTGCATACTCCAGCCTATGCCCAGAATCATCCATTCAATATCACAGAAGTTGCCCGGTTCGATGAACCCTGGGCCATGAGTTTTCTGCCTGAAGGCAGTCTGCTGATTACCGAGAAGCGGGGTCGCTTGCAGCACTACACTGTAGATGGAGCAAAGACAGAAATCAGCGGGGTACCCGAGGTGGCCTACAGCGGGCAGGGTGGTTTCGGCGATATTGTGCTGCATCCTGATTTTTCCAGGAACGAGCTCGTGTATATCAGTTATGCAGAGCCTGGCGAAAGTGGCAGATCCGGTGCCGCAGTGGCTCGTGCCCGGCTTGATCTATCCAGGCATGCGCTGGTGGATCTGCAGGTAATCTGGCGCCAGTCTCCCAAAGTCAGGGGCAGTGGGCATTATGGTCATCGCATTGCATTCGATAGTAATGGCTACCTGTTTATCAGCTCGGGCGAACGTCAGCAGTTTGATCCTGCCCAGCAGATGGAAAAGAATCTGGGCAAGATACTGCGCCTCAACGATGACGGTTCCGTGCCCTCGGACAATCCGTGGGTGGGCAGTAGCGAAGTAACTGCACAGATCTGGACCAGTGGTCATCGCAATCCCCTCGGTCTGGCTTTTGATGAGAATGGCCGCTTGTGGAGTGTGGAAATGGGGCCGCGAGGTGGCGACGAACTCAACCTGGTCCTGCGTGGTGCCAATTACGGTTATCCGGAAGTGTCAGAAGGCAGACACTACAGCGGCTTGAATATTCCCGATCATGTGACACGTCCCCAATTCAATGCGCCGGTAATTTCCTGGAATCCGGTGATATCGCCTTCCAGCCTGATGTTCTACAGTGGCGCTGAATTTCCGGATTGGCAGGGCAATGCCTTCATAGGAGGGTTGTCATCAGAGTCTCTGGTGAGAATAGAATTCGATGGCATCAGGGCCAGGGAAGTGCAGCGTTTCAGCATGGCAGCCAGAATCCGCGCTGTGGCACAGGGCCCGGATGGTGGCATCTGGCTGTTACAGGATGGCAATTCAGGTGGTAGATTGCTACACCTGACAGCACAATAAGGCAGCATAACAACAGAGAGGGGTGAACGATGAAAGACATGAGGGGAATTGCGTATCGCAAGGGCATCAGTCTTGCACTGATAGCAACTTTTATTCTGTACGGATGTGGGGGAGCTGAGCAAGCCTCAACAGACGGATCTGCCATGGCGGCTTCTTCAGCAATAGCTTACACGGGTGCCACTGTAATCAAAGGCAACAATGATGCTGCCATTGGCAACGCCACGGTTGTTGTCGAAAACGGCAGGTTTGTTGCAGTTGGTGCAGCTGATGAAGTATCAGTGCCAGCCGGTGCCACGGTAGTCAATCTGGCAGGCAAGACCATTATGCCCACCATTATCGATACGCATGTGCATCTGGGCAGGGACAGGGCCGCGCTGGTTGAAGACCTGCGTAATCGCGCCAGATTCGGCGTGAGTGCAGCATTGAGTCTTGGACAGGACGAAGGTGCAGATGTATATGCGGTGCGTGGCGAGAATATCCCGGGTGTTGCGGTATACCGGACTGCAGGAAAAGGGTTCACTGCACCAGAGCCAGGCCGTACTGAGATCCCACACTGGATTACCACTGTGGATGAAGCCAGAGCCGCAGTCAGGGAAGAAGCAGCACTGGGTGTCGACATCATCAAGATCTGGGTGGATGACCGCGATGGTCAGTATGCCAAACTGACTCCTGATCTGTATGGCGCCATCATGGATGAAGCACATGCCAACGATCTTCGTGTTACTGCGCACCTGTTTACACTCGAAGATGCCAAGGGCTTGTTGCTTGCAGGTGTGGATGCCTTTGCCCATGGGGTACGCGACCAGATGATCGATGCCGATTTCATGGCAATGCTGGCTGAACGGGAAAACTTCGTGCTTGGTCCCAATCTGCCCGGTCGCGGCACTCCTTTTGATGTCACCTGGCTGGAGGGTCAGATCAGCGAACAGCAATATGCGCAAGCCATTGCACAGGCTTCCACGCGGAATCCCCAGGCCCATGATTTTTTCAGGATACAGGCACGGAACCTTGCCATGATGAATGCCGCTGGTACTACTATCGTGCTCGGTACAGATGGCAACACCCCCTGGGGCCCGCATCTTGAAATGGAAGACATGGTGCTGGCAGGCATGAGCCCATGGGATGTAATCAAAGCTGCTACCGGCAATGGCGCTGCATTTCTGCAGCTTGATGACATGGGAACCATAGAAGTGGGCAAACGGGCCGACTTTATTGTGCTGGATGCGAATCCGATGTCAGATATCACCAACACAAGACGCATCAGTGCTGTGTATCTGCAAGGTGAAGCAGTAGACAGATCCTTGTGATCTCCGTACGGTGTCAGGGTAATTGTTACTCTGACACCGTTTGTCCAACCCGCAGTGGCGACCAGGCCAGTCCATCCGGATTGTCCGGACTGCTGAGCAATAGTTCGGGCGGTGTATCTGAATCGGGATCAACAATAAACAGGGCATTCAGCGCACTGTCTGATACAAACAGGAGCCGATTGGCTGCCAGAACCCTGATGCCAGTGCCGGCGTTTTCGCCGGCAAAGGTTAGTGTTCTCTCCGGTTGCAGCGTCCCGGCATTGTAGAAACGCACATACCGCTGCGAGCCATCAGAGCTGTTGCCACCAGGAACCACTACCCTGCCATCCGGCAGGAATTCAAGCCGGTTTGTGGGTGCAAGGGCTATTGTCGATTTTACTTGCAGGCTGTCTGTATCAACGATGGTGATTGTGCCATTCCCCTGGTTGGCTACCCATACCTCAAGGTTGTCAGGCGACACTGCAATGCCTTCAGTCCTGCTGCCGCCTGGAATCACCACTGGTTCCTGCTGCTCATCAAGAAAAATGACCGAAAGTGTACCGGCTCCACCGCGGTTGGTTACATAGGCCCGGGATTCGTCAATCGACAACCTCACCATATGGCCTTCCCTTCCGCCTGTGGGGAAGGTGCGGACCACTTAACCACTCAGGAAATCCACCAGTGCGAGGGCATCCTGATCCTGTGATACCGCAACTTCATGCGGGGTTATATCGCCAATGGCAATACGGGCAACTTCAGCCCTTTCAACCAGGTCTACAAATGAAACACTGCCGTCGCTCCTGTTTACTACCAGGAGGGTACCTTCAGCTGCAAAACTCCTGCAGCTAACGGTAACCAGGATCATTACAGCCACAAAAACAGACAAACTCAAACGCATATCACTACTCCGCTGCAATCACTACAGGAATTGAACGGAAACCATGGATTTCCTTTCAGCATGAAAAACTATCGGGGCAAGGTTCGATTGCAGGAAACAGGTGATAAAAAGAAATGGAAGGAATGAAGAGAGTCGGGAAAAAGCCCCACGGTAAAGACCGTGGGGGCTTCCAAAAATTGTTTTTGTCAGTTGGCTATGAACATGTCGATGGTAATGCCGGCTACGATCGTACAAACGATGAAGTAGGGCAGTGCCATCAATACCATGCGGCCGTAACCCAGTCTGATGCGGGGAGCGATACCTGACATCAGCAGGAACAGGAATGCCGCCTGGCCGTTCGGTGTAGACATGCTGGGAATACCAGTGCCCATCACCACGGCAACAGACTGCGCTTCAAATGCTTCAAGCGCCATTTCTCCTGCATCATACAATTCCTTGATCAGGTCCATGTAGATAGTGGCCACAAACACATTGTCGCTGATCGCAGAAAGTGCGCCGCTGGACAGAAAGACCATGAATACCTGCTGCGGACCTTCGAGAGTCAGTACCCATTCCATGACAGGAGTGAACATGTGCTGTGTGTTGATCATGGCAACAACTACATAGAAAACGATCAGGAGTGACGCAAAGGGGAGGCCGGGCGTAAAAGCCTGCGCCAGTTTGTGCTCATCGGTGACGCCGGTCATGGATGAGGTCAGGATGATAACGCCCAGTCCGATCAGGCCGATTTCAGCAAGATGCAGGGCCAGTGCCACAATCATCAGTACGGCTACAACACCCTGGATGATCGTGACAATCTTGTCGTGTGGCGTGAGCTTGTCTTTCAGTTTCTGGTCTTCATCGGTCAGGATCTGTCTCACTGCCGGTGGCATTTCTGCGCCGTAGGAAAACCAGCGGAAATGTTCAATCACTGCACAGGTAATGAAGCCCGCGAACAGTGTAGGAATGGTGGTGGGTGACACGTGCTGGATGAACTGAAGGAAAGTCCAGCCGGCTTCGTTACCGATAACTATATTTTCAGGCTCGCCCACAATGGTGCATACACCACCGATTGCTGTTCCTACGGCGCCATGCATCAACAGCCCGCGCAGGAAGGCACGGAACTTGTCCAGGTCATCCCGATGCAATTCATCAATATGGCCGTCATTCGGGTCGGGGTCGTCATGATAACCAACACGCGATGCCACTTTTTCATATACATCGTAAAAGCCTGTAGCGATGGCAACCAGAACCGCCAGAATGGTCAGGGCATCGAGGAAAGCGGACAGCACAGAGACAAACACGATGGTTACAACATTCATGATCAGGCGAGACTTGATGCCCAGCAAGACATGGTTAATCAGGCTGAACAGCATGTCGCGCAGGAAATGCACGCCAGCTACCATGAAGATGACCAACAGGATTACCGGCAGACCATGCTCCACTTCTTCATAAAGATGATGAGAATCAGTCAGTTGCAGGAACAGGATTTGCAGTGCCAGCAGACCGCCGGTTTGCAGGGGAAAGCATTTGAGGGCCATGGCAAGTGTGGCAATGAACTCGGCCAGAATCAACCAGGAAGTGATGACCGGACCAAGAGTAAAGTATGCAAGGACATTTACAGCAAGACTGGCAATGACGGCCTTTTTGTACCATACCGGGGTATGGCCCAGAAACATCCGCATGGCGAGTGATTGATTCCTAGAATCAGACATTTGACTCTCCAGAAAGTAGTAACGATGGTAATGAAAAAACAACAAGAAGAATGAGAGACTGGTTCCTGAAGGGCTGCTCTTGATTCCGGCCGGTATTCTACAACTTCTTGGTGGAAAATTGTCATTTTCCCGAAATTACTTGCACTTATTGTGCCAGTCAGAAGGAAGAGACAAAAGGGCAGGGGTCTAAACAATCTCTTGATGATTTTGACCACCCTGATTCCCGGAGCCACACCTATTGCGGTTTGACTATTTTCATTACCGTATTGCGTGACGCGCCTGACACATAGATGGTCCCATCCGTATCAACACCCAGGCCATGTGCGCGTGGCGCTTCATAGACTTCCAGCACCTCGCCATCCTTGACAATACTGATTGTGCCGGCATTCACATCGCTGATATAGAAACGGTCGTCA
>JAURLQ010000015.1 GCA_030831125.1 Gammaproteobacteria bacterium | reverse complement strand
GGGTTGGTATCCCTTGTGGGCAGGCTCAATTGACTGGATATGTAATCCGGGCATAGAGACTGTGCACCGTCTGCCATGTGCAGATACACTTCCCTGTAACTGTCGGTAAGCTGATTGAGCAGGCGGGCGGAATTGTTGAAATGATTGTGAACGCCGCTTTTGTAGCTCTCATGCTCTTCGCTCAGCGCCTGCAGCTTCAGCATCAGCTCCTTGACCCTGGCTTCATCTGATCTGAATATCTTGAAAAGCAAGGCTCCCGCAGCTGAACCAACTAGAAAACCGAGAATACCTGCTATCCAGATCATGCTTTTACTCCGTCAAGATTTCTGTGCCAATAAAAATTGGGCTGATTATAACGCCAACCGTTGGCAAATACCGCATTGGTCAAATGAGCGTCCTGCTTCAGTAGCCACTATAATAGGACCCTTGATTCCGACAATGGCGGGTTGTTCCAAGCCCCCTGAAGATGGCCATAAGCACTCTTGAACCAGCCTATTAACCAGCCTGTTAGCCAGGCTATTGCAAAAACTGACCCCGCTTCAGCCTATCAACAGGGGCTTCAGGAAGGCTTGCTGCCTGATCCGGCTCAGGAAAGGGCCGTAGATGCATTGCAAGAATTGCACCAGAAACTCTCTGAATACCACAAACACAGGGGTTCCTGGAAAGGCAGGGTAATGGAGAGGCTGGGCCTGGAAACCGGTAAACCGGGCAAGGGAATCTACCTTTGGGGAGGAGTCGGCAGGGGCAAGACCTGGTTGATGGACTCGTTCTACCGGACGCTGCCGGGTGAACGGAAAATGCGCATGCACTTCCATCGATTCATGCAAATGGTGCATGCAACACTTAGGGAAGCAGGGGGGCAGAGTAACCCGCTCGAACTTGTTGCTGACTCAATAGCCTCCAGGGTGGATATCATCTGCTTTGACGAGTTCTTTGTCAGTGATATCGGTGATGCCATGATACTCGGCAATCTGCTCGAGGCCCTGTTCGCCAGAAAAATAGTTCTGGTGGCCACTTCCAATCTGCCTCCACAGGGGCTTTACGAGAATGGCTTGCAGCGCCAGAACTTTCTGCCCGCGATTGCATTGCTGAAGCAGTACACCCAGGTCATTAATGTTGATGGAGGTGTCGATTACAGACTCAGGTCCCTGGACAAGACAGCGGTCTATCTTTCGCCAATTGGTCCTGACTCCGAAGAGGCCATGAAAGTGCTTTTCAGCGATTTGACCATGGGTATGGATGCCCAAGAAAGCCGGATGCTCGAAATCAATGAGCGGTACTTTCTGGCAAAGAAATGGACTGAGAGTGTTGTGTGGTTTGATTTCAGCGTGCTTTGTGGGGGGCCAAGAGGAGCAGCTGACTACATTGAACTTGCCAGGGGCTATCACACAGTGTTCATTTCAGGGCTGCCGGCCCTGGACCGGGCGCGTGATGACGAAGCCCGGCGCTTCCTCACTCTGGTGGACGAATTCTATGACCATAACGTCAAACTGGTCATTTCGGCTGAGGTGCCAATCGAAAGCCTCTATAGCGATGGCATTCTGGCCTTTGCGATGGAAAGAACCACAAGCAGACTGCTCGAAATGCAGACAAGGGAGTATCTGGCTCGTCCTCACACCCCCTGATTCATATGCCCGGGGTACAGCCGGGCAGTGTGGCAAGAGGGCGCTCTGTGTAAATTGATGGTCTGCATATCAAAAATGCTTGAACCGCGACCTTGCGATGGGTAGAATTCGCGCCCCTGATAAGTGGGGGCTGTACCGAAAACCGGTCAGCCTGCGGTAAGCCGGCCCAATGAAGGGTGTTTCCGGCAAAATTGCTGCTTTTACTGCCCTGCTGCGAATTTCGAGATTGATCCAATGAAAACCTTTTCCGCAAAAAAAGAAACGGCACAGCATAACTGGTATGTCGTGGATGCCTCCGGCAAGACCCTTGGCCGTCTTTCTGCTGCCATTGCAACCCGCTTGCGTGGCAAGCACAAACCGGAATATACGCCGCATGTGGATACCGGTGATTACATCGTGGTAATCAATGCCGAAAAAGTGGCGGTAACCGGGACCAAGGCAAAAAACAAGATTTATTATGCCCACTCACAGTATCCAGGCGGTCTCCGCAGCAGATCTTTCAATGAAATGATTGAAGGTGCTCCTGAAGACGTTATCCGTCTTGCCGTCAAGGGCATGATTCCACGTACTCCGCTTGGTCGGGACATGATGCGCAAGCTCAAGGTTTATGCCGGTGAAGTTCACCCGCATGGTGCCCAGCAGCCCGCCCAGCTTTCCCTGTAAGCGATTACCAGAATTCAGAAACAGGAACAGGATTCCATGGCAGACACACAGTACTACGGAACCGGGCGTCGCAAGACTTCAACTGCCCGTGTTTTCCTGAGCGCAGGTTCAGGCAATATCACCATCAACAACCGTTCTATAGACCAGTATTTTGGTCGTGAAGTGGCCCGGATGATCGTCCGTCAGCCTCTGGAACTGCTTGAAGTTGGTAACAAATTCGATATCAAGGTCACTGTAGCCGGTGGTGGCAGCTTCGGTCAGGCAGGCGCCATTCGCCACGGTCTGACCCGTGCGCTTATCGAGTACGATGAAGGCAATCGCAGCGCCCTGCGCAAGGCTGGCTTTGTAACCCGTGACTCCCGTGAAGTCGAGAGGAAGAAAGTGGGTCTGCGCAAAGCACGCAAGAGACCGCAGTACTCCAAGCGCTGAGCCTTGGCCAGCAAAAAGAACAGAACGCCGAAACCCGAGGGTTTCGGCGTTTTTTTTGGTCGCATTTATACGGTTTGTGCGTAATCCGGGTGCGTTGTGTTCCTTGAAAAAACTGCCCCGATTTAGTAGTATTCGCGCCGTTTCTTTTCACTTCGCCGGGCGGATTCCCGCTGCGGTTGTTCAAAGTCCAAAACAAGGAGATCTGCTGTGAATGACGGCACTGTAAACAAGAGCCGCAGACGCTTTTTGATCGGAAGTACCTCGGCTGTTGGCGCGGCCGGAGCAGTGGGAGCGGCAGTTCCCTTTGTCGGATCCTGGCAGCCAAGTGCCCGGGCCCTGGCTGCAGGTGGTCCGATTACCATTGATATCAGTCGTCTGGAGGTCGGTGAATTACTCGGGCCCATGCCTGCATGGCGCGGGCAACCGGTTTTTGTCATGAAACGGGATGATGAGCTGCTTGAGAATTTGCGCTCCAATACCTCCCATCTTGCAGATCCTGCTTCGGAAAAAGTCGACCAGCAGCCTGACTATGCTCAGAACGAATTCCGTTCACGCAAACCCGAGATCATGATACTGGTAGGCCTGTGTACCCATCTGGGTTGCTCCCCCCAGCTTTTTGCTGAAGTCGAGCCCCAGGATTTTGATCCTGAATGGAAAGGCGGATTTTTCTGTCCCTGCCACGGTTCCATGTTCGACCTGGCTGGCCGTGTTTACAGTGGCGTGCCCGCACCAGACAACATGAGAGTACCTCCCCACTACTATGTTGATGACAACATTGTGGTAATCGGTCTTGATTCTGCGGAGGTTTCCTGATGGCTGACATCGACAAGAAATATGAAACCAAAGGTTTCATGGGGTGGATAGATGCTCGCCTGCCGGTTACGCAGGCCTTCGAAAAGCACATGAGCAAGTACTATGCACCGAAGAACTTCAACTTCTGGTACATATTCGGTGTGCTTTCCATGCTCGTTCTGGTCAACCAACTGTTGACCGGTGTATGGCTAACCATGAATTTCAACACCAGTGCAGAAGGAGCTTTTGCCTCGGTTGAATACATCATGCGTGATGTCGACTATGGCTGGATACTGCGCTACATGCATTCCACAGGCGCTTCCGCGTTCTTTGTGGTTGTATACCTGCACATGTTCAGGGGCTTGATGTACGGCTCCTATCGCAAGCCCCGTGAGCTGGTCTGGATATTCGGCATGACCATCTATCTTGTGCTTATGGCCGAAGGTTTCATGGGCTACGTTCTCCCCTGGGGCCAGATGTCCTATTGGGGGGCAAATGTAATTGTGAGTCTGGTTGGAGCCATCCCCTTTGTGGGTCAGGATCTGATGGTATGGGTGCAGGGCGACTTCCTGATATCCGGTGCCACACTGAACCGTTTCTTTGCGTTACATGTCATTGCATTGCCACTGGTGCTGATCGGTCTCGTGGTTTTTCACATCCTTGCCCTGCATGAAGTGGGGTCCAACAATCCGGACGGCATTGAAATCAAGAAGAACAAGGATGCCAACGGGATACCGCTGGATGGCATTCCGTTTCATCCCTACTACACGGTTCATGATATTGTAGGAGTAGTGGTTTTCCTGTTTGTATTCTGCTTTGTGATCTTCTTCATGCCTGAAATGGGCGGCTATTTCCTTGAGCATGCCAATTTCGAAGAAGCCAACAATCTGAAGACTCCTGAGCATATTGCTCCAGTGTGGTATTTCACCCCCTTTTACTCAATGTTGAGAGCCTGCACCTATCCCTTCCTGGGTATAGATGCGAAATTCTGGGGTCTGGTAGTCATGGGTGGGGCAATTGCTATCCTGTTCGTGTTGCCCTGGCTGGATCGCAGCCCGGTCAAATCCATGCGTTACAAAGGCTGGTACAGCCGTATCGGGCTGCTGCTTTTTGCAGTATGTTTCATAATTCTTGGTATTCTCGGAACCAAAATTGCCACCGGTCCGAGAACTGCACTCGCGCAGATCTGTACCGTGTACTATTTTGTCTATTTCTTTGCCATGCCCTGGTATACGCGCACGGAAGTGACTACAGAACCACCCGCCAGGGTTACAGGTCGATTCATTACCATTCCGCAACTCGTACTGGCAATTGCGGCACTGGTACTGCTGACGGTATTGCCGCTCAAGGCTGTTGGTG
>JAURLQ010000118.1 GCA_030831125.1 Gammaproteobacteria bacterium | reverse complement strand
CCTGCCTCCTGTTACAACCGATGGCAGGCTCAGCTTCAACTCATTCAGAAACCGGCAGTATCTTCAGCTCACTCCCAGAGGCATCACCAACTTCCAGAACGGCAACTTTACCTTTTGCCCCTACAATGGTGATACAACCATAGCTGCCCAGTTGATCCTGAGCTTCAGTGGAAAAACGAGGATGTCTGTTGATACCAACAGCAATGGCATCGTGGAAAACAGTCAGGATATTGATCTGGACTGCAGCTGAAATCTGCAGTCTGTCCCGGATTTACCAACAGGCGGCAGGGCCTTTCAACCCGACAGGATTGGCTGCATTGAAGGTAAGCGTCATTGGATCACAATCAGTGTCTGCAGCCTGCAGGCCGGTTGGATCAGCCACGATGGTATAGGCGTTGCCGGTTGCCGAAGATGCACCTATCGACATGTTGTAGAAACCTTCACTACTTGTGGCATCTGCCTGAACGGTACTGAGTGCAGCCGTGGCTCCACAGGTATTGGTACTCCCCAGATTCTGGGCGTAGAAGGGGCAATTGGCCCGGAATTTTTCCTGCGCTACCTGAATGGCAAGTGCCGCCGCCATACCGTCAGATCTCCTGGTCTGCCTGACACTGTTCTGGTAGGCAGGGTAGGCAACCATGGTCAGAATACCGAGAATTGCTATCGTTATGAGCAACTCGATAAGTGTGAAACCATTCTGTCTGCCTGCCTTCATACCCATACTCCATCAGCACCCGTTGGCGTTGTTTGCAATGACCAGATTACGGGTATAGAAGCCACCCACAACCGGTCCCACAGCAAACGGATTGGAGCATACTTCACCACCTGAGGGAGTGAAACTAAGCGTACCTGTAAAGGTTGCCGGGTCATATATTGAAAGGTCAGTAGTTATGCACTGATAGCTCAAGCCATCAACTGCAAGCGTACAACTGCCCCCACCGGTTATTGAGGCACTGGCCAGTCGTCTGTTGCCTGCTGTGGTAACTGTGCCGGAGAATACGGCATAGGAACCTATGCTACAACCGGTAAAGTTGTTACCGGAGCTGTTGTCTGCAGTAATGTTGGATTTGTTGATCTTGTTGGGCGAACAACTTATTGCAGACTCGTTGTAAATGGTTTGCAGATAGCCATTCCAGCCGTTACCCCAGTCATAGACATCACAGGCATAACTGAAGAGATAATGTGTGCCGTTGTGAGACCAGCTTGAAACCAGGCAGTTTCCGGGACCATCGGAAGTATAGGCATTGATACTGCTCATCAATTCAGTATTGGCAGCATTGAATGGTGCCTGGATACTGATACCGCCCGTGATTTCATGCCGGGTTGTTGGCGGATCGGATGGGTCGTAGGGACATGTAAGGTCATGACCGAAGTCATCAGCATCATAGTTGTCCAGAAACCCGCCATTGAGACAGATGAACTCAACTGGCACGTCTTCAAACAGGTCGCCAACATCCCCATCAACATTGGAGTCCGTGCGGGTCATGAGTCCCTGACTTATACAGTTGGAGCCTTCGGTGAGTCCAGGTGACATGGAACCTATAACAAAGTCATGCCCTCGCTCACCATCAAGAGGAAACTCCGTGGCATCGGCAATACCCTGACTGTAGTAACGTACCCTTGCTTCACCTTCAGCATCAGTAAAGGTTTCCTTGACCAGAGGGTCCGAGGTAACCTTCTTGTACAGCATGCCCCGGTAAACCCTGCGTGAAGCAATCACCGGCTGTTCCCAGGCATTGGCAGAAACCGGATCACCTACACAGAATTTGTCATTCTGGGCAGTCCCGCCAGCGAGGATGATACCAACATTGCCGTGCCAGCCTCCGCCGATATAGCAGGTGTAATTGAAATACGTGTAATCGCCATTCGGCGTGTCCAGCGCTGTGGTGGTATTGGCAGTTACCTTTACGGCTTGATTGGTGTCCGGATCAATGTAGTAACGGGCACAGAATGCTGCGTCTGACGCCACAACAAAGACATCTCCCGGGTCGATAGTATTCTGTGAACTGTTGTCGATGTATATGGTTCCCTTGATCCTGACAAAATCCAGGCAGGTACCTTCTTCGGTCTGACAGGCATTGGTGAGTGTCAACACGATATCCGTGCCATCCACAAGACGCCGATCAGTGCCATCATCGAAATAGGAGGTAGAGTCGTCATTGGAAACAGTTTCCTGTCCATCCGGCAGTTGTCCATCTCCCAGTCTCGCACGCCCCGTTGGCGCTTCCACCATTTCCGGAGCCGCCTCAAGAGCAAGATCTCCGGCGCTGCGGGGGGAAACAAAACTGAGCTCTGTACCCAGATTGACACTTTCCGGGTTTCCATCGGGCCCGGTCCAGGCAACATTGACCGTGATATTGCGGGCATCGCCGTTGGCAACAATACGCTCTGAGCGGGTAAAGGCAGCATTTACTCCGGTAATGGTGGCTGAATTTGCAAACCCTGAAGTGACAGCATAACGGCTCTGGAATTCGGCCACCGTATCCACTGCACCGGTATAGTTGCGCATGGTTTCGATTCTGGATTGGGCAATACTGATAGCCTCAGCCCTGGTCTTGTTGTCGATGCTCTGACGGGTAATAACACCCTGCAGGGCGACTACACCAAGTACACCCACACTGAGCACGCCAAGGGTGACCAGAATTTCTATCAACCCGAAGCCGCGATTTTTCCTTGATGTCCTGATCATGATCATTACCTCCGGATTTTCTAGAAATCCTTCCAGGTACCGGCACTGCCGGTTGACGCTCCGGCCAGTGAAGTACCAGCCAATATTGAAGAGTTATACCAGATATCGAGACTCCCACCTGTGTTGCTGGTCGCACTTCCACCAATTACCAGCGCTCCATGGACAGTCGTATTACCACCCGCTGTGACGTCGCCAGTGACATAGAGAATGCCATAAATATGGGGATTGCCGCTGAACGTGGCATTGCCATTGACTATGACGATGCTGGGTTTGGTATTGGCATTGGGACAGACGTTATTGCCTGTTACTGCACTTGTACAGCCGATGGTTACCCCGGAAAAAGTATGATTGCCTTCAATCCAGATCACCTCATGGGTTGCAAGGTGAACAGCAGCATTGGCTGACGCCGGAACAGTTTCCAGTGTCACCATGGATGAGCGGTAGGTAGTTGCATCAAGACCGAAAAAGTTCTCGAAGAATTCAGCATCGCTGAGAGTCCCAAGACTGGTGTCATTCTCGATGATATCCACCGAAGCCAGCAGGCGGCTGCTCGACTGGACCAGGCTGCAGCTCATGGGCACATCCATACAGGCAGGATAACCGGCAGCAGAAGCATCAGGGACTTCTGTGGATGTGGAGTTGTTGGACCCCAGGTCTATGTCATCACCACTCCAGATTGTGCTGTGCCCTTCAGGATTATGTACAGTGGCAGAACCCGAAATGATGATACTACCCTTGGTAACAACCGGGTTATCAGGCGCATTGGGCAAGGGATTGATTGTGGTCATGGTCTGCGTGATGGTGCGTGTTGCCGTGTTGTCATCACTGAATCCCTGGGCCACGATTCTGAGACTGGTTCTGTCACCACTGAGATCGGTAACGGCAATGGTTACCCTGCCAGTTCCCACAGTCATCGTATTACTGTCACCGGTGCCATCGTTGTTGGTATCGAATACTGCTGTCAGGTCGATGCTGGCATCTTCCTGCAACACGGTAATTGCCTCGGTAAGACCAGCCTCGGCAGCCTCAAAAGCCAGCGCTGCACGATTTTCGTTGTTGGTGATTTTCTGCTCCATCAGGATGGCCTTGGAGACATTGAAAATAACCAGGGTGCTGAGCACCAGAATTGACAGCGAAATGGCCAGGGTAATGGCGCCACGCTGTTTGCTGATAACTGACGGAGTCTGGAATTTACAGGATTTCATCACCAGATCATCACCCAGTCATTCCTGACCCTGACCGACTTTGAAAGCGACATCCTGACAAAGGAATCACTCGTCAGATTACCTGTGAGTGTTATACCTATTTCTCTGGTTTCAACTGTTATATCGCCGCTGCTTGCTGCAGGCACCTGCGAATAGCAGTCGTACTCATCAGCATCATCAATGCCATTGGCGCTGTCGTTGTCCACACCGTCCGGTTCCCGGGTATTGAGACAGGCAGAGCTGGAAAGATCGAAGGTCAATGCTGTAATGGTGATGAAATTCGTATCGGTGACATCAACCCAGGTATTGCTGGCCGTGGCGCAAGTGTCAGGATCTGTTGTATCGCCCGAAATCCGTACCTGTACCTTGTTGGAATTGAGCCGCCAACCCAGCACTTCGTTGGCATCCACCACACCGTCCTCATCAAGGTCATATGAATAGACTATGCAGGAACCACTGCCTGTAGCGGCAACCTGGGTATTGGATGTCATGTTGTCAAAAACTTCCAGAGCAGTAAGGTTGGCCACATTGAAAAGGTTGTCAGTTGGCGACGTGGCTGTATCGGTATCTCCGGTATAGCCGGAGCGTCTGAGCTCCCCGACCATGACACTCATCAGGGCATTCATTTCCTGACTGAGTCTGCTGTTGGCCAGGGTGTTCATGGAACTGGTATAGGTTGCCAGATAACCCAGCAGAATCGAGCTGATAACACTCATGCCGAGCGTTACTGTGATAAGCAGCTCGGTAATCGTGAAACCTTTTTGTCTGTTCAGCTTATTCATTCTATGATTTTCAGCAGCCCAGGTAATTGGGCATGGAACCATCGGGGGTACAAACCGCAACCCTGCCCAGCAGACTGACTGTAACCCTCAGGTTGTTGCCATTGTTGCCGGTCAGGTTCACCTGCCCGGAAGTGGAAGTACCTCGTAGCGGATCGAAAACGAACTGGGTAGTGCCACTGGAAAAACTGGCGATATTCATACTGACCCCATCGTAATCGGCATCTGTAAAGCGCATCAGCACCAGATCACCCGTATCAACGCTTCCATCTCCCGGATCAAGCGTGCCATCACCGTCATCTACCGAAATCACGCAGGCATTTGCCGTGGTGGGTGTTGTTGCCGTGAGATCACACAGGCTGTTTGCACTGCTCACCCCGTATTCCCAGGAATCTGAGCCATCCACTGCAAAATTTGCGTAAGTTGTGACATTTCTTGCCACCGCTTCAGATCTGGCCTGTTGCAGATGTCCATAGACCTGTTCCGTAGCCCCCATCAGTCTCTGGTTGTCGTAAAAAGTTGACATGCTTGGCACGGCATAGGTGATGATGATTGCCAGGATTGCCATTGCAATCAGCATTTCCAATAGCGTAAACCCCCGGCCTCTTGACCCCAGGGCTGTGCACTGACCGTCGATGAAAGGACTGCCTGCCCCGCGCGACTCTGTACCTACCGCAAGTTTCATCGCTATGATTCTGAAAATCCTGAAAAAAATGTCAACTCTAAAGAAGAATTATATTGCTACCAGTGTCAGCAACAAGCAACCGATATCTGCATATTGGACTGCAGGGAACATCGAGCCTGAAGCGGATTACTCCCATTGCAGATATACAAGTACGGGCCTAGCCTACTCCGGTGCCTGGAAAAAACAGTGATGCAGCTTGCAAATACCTTCTTACTGCCGGGGTATTCTGCAACTTTGTGAATGATTTCAAGAATTTAGCGCATTTTTCTCAAATGCTTGCTCTCGGTAAGCCCAGGAGAAGGTAAAAAGCTTCAGCGCTCCCTGAGTTCCCT
>JAURLQ010000005.1 GCA_030831125.1 Gammaproteobacteria bacterium | reverse complement strand
CGAGTCTGAAAGAAATCCGGTTGACCAGCGTGATTCTGCCAATCAACTGCAAATGTGAATTTCATATCATTTCTTTATCAGGAGAATAGAATGCGTTCTATCGCAATTCCCGTAGCAGATCGTGAAGAGTGTGCTGTAGCACTGGAAGCTGCTTTTGCTCTGGGCACCAAACTTGGTGCTGATATTGTTGGTTATCACATACGTCCCAGCAAGCGTAACATCAAGGAAAATAACAGGCTGGCCATCACTGCAATCTGGTCGCAGACTGATTCATGGCCAGAACCTGAAGAAAAAATTGCTGCCAAAGCTGCAGATTATGCGCGCAGGCTTTTTGAAAAATACGCTGAAAAACATGGCTATCAACTCAGCAGGAAACACGGCAGTAAAAGCACACCTCATGCCATCTGGAAAGAAAAACTGGGCACACCAGACAAACTGATGTCCTTGATAGGACCAGTCAATGATCTGATGGTTGTCTCCAGACCAAACCCCAAAGGCGGGGTAAAGGGCATGATGATCATGACTACCGCCCTGCTGGATTCAGGCATCCCCGTCCTGATTCTGCCCCAGAAGAAAACAGACATTGCATGCAGGCATATCGCTGTTGCCTGGAATCGTGGCGGACAGGAAGCACAGGCTGTCCATGCAACCCTGCCTTTGCTCCAGGCTGCTGATAAAGTCACCTTTCTTACCATGGGTGTTGAACAGAAACACGGCCCAAGCGTTCAGGAAATGGCAAATTACCTGAAAAGCTACGGCGTAAAGGCTGTTGAGATGAAAGTGAGCGGCAATGGGGGTGCAGCCCTGGTAAGCAGCGCCAAAAAAGCCGGTGCTGATGTGCTGCTTTGCGGTGCCTATACCAAAGGTCGCTTGCGCGAAATGTTCTTTGGCGGCGTTACTGAATACCTGACCACGAAATCGGATTTCCCGGTGATCATGAAACACAGTTGAATCATTCGCCATCAGTCCGTAGCAGGGGATATGCAGGGCTTTCAGGCTACAATCACTAGAAGACGGATCGCCCGGTCATTGTTGTCAGATACTCAAGCGCTGCACCACCCATTACCGAGTTGCCGAAATCATCGAGTGCAGGTGACCAGACTGTTACCGAGTATTCTCCGGGCAGTACGGCAATAATGCCGCCTCCCACGCCACTTTTGGCCGGGAGGCCAACACGAAAGGCAAATTCCCCGACTTCATCGTAGGTACCACATGTAAGCATCAGAGCATTGATACGTTTGACCTGGGCCGGTGTGAGAATTGCATCTCCAAGAATGCCTGATACGCCTCTGTTTGCAAGATGCAGACTTGCATGGGCCAGCTCATTGCAGGACATGGCAATTGCACACTGGTGGAAATAAAGATTGAGCACAGCATCAACATCGTTGACCAGATTGTTGTTCCCCTTCAGGAAATTTGCCAAAGCCCGGTTGATGAATCCTGTTTGAGCCTCTGACTCAGCAACTACGGGATCATAACAGATATCAAAACTGCCACTTAGCACACGCATGTAATCAAGCAAGGCCTGGATGGGATCGTCCAGTTGCGAAACCAGTATGTCGCAGATCACTATGGCCCCTGCATTGATGAAGGGATTACGGGGTATCCCTTTTTCGTATTCCAGCTGTACAAGTGAATTGAATCTGTTACCAGAAGGATCCCTGCCCACCCTGCGCTATATTTCGTCACCTACCATGCTCATGGCCAGACTGAGTGTAAAAACCTTTGAAATGCTCTGGATGGAGAAGCGCTCTGCGTTGTCACCACAATGAAATCTGTCTCCCGATACCGTGTGCAGCGACAAGCCGAATTTTTCAGGTGATATCGCAGCCAGCGCCGGTATATAGGAAGCCACTTTGCCACGATGCTGGAGATTGCCTACATGTGCAGGCAGCTCTTCAATTATTTTTTCAAGATTCATGTCCAGAATTCAGAAGCGTGGTGAAAGAGTAACATTATGCTCCGTTCGTACTACTGGCTTTTTCAACCACTGCATGCACGAATTCGAGCTTGTCCAGCACTGTTGGAGGTATGACAGCCGGCAGGAAGTCGATCAACCCCATTGCCCTGTTCAACTCATTCATCAGAATTCCGAATCTGGCGTACAGATCAATCAGCCCCTTGAAGTCTCCCGGTACCGGCATCTGGATCAGTTCCGAACAATTGACTGTTTCCATCACATCAACAACATTAAGATAGAAGGCAAAGGTTTCTGCCCAGTCTTCCCAGGGATGCATTGTGGCATAGGCACTGATGAAGCCATTCTGCCAGTTGGCGCTGGCACCTTCCTTGTAGTATCGATCCAGCGCCTCGGCATAATCTGCATTATGATCGCCAAACAGACCGACAAAACCCCTGAGCATTTCCTCATTCGGTCCTATCAGCAGATCCCAGTAATAGTGGCCGATTTCATGCCTGAAATGGCCAATCAGTGTTCGATGACCTTCTCCAAGATCAACTCGCAACTTTTCTCTTGTAACCGTATCGGCTTCCCGGACATGGATAGTGATTTTTCCATTGTCGTGACCAGTAAATACGCGCTCTTTTTTACCGATACTGCGCCAGAATGCCTTGGGTGATGTTTCATCATCCTTGAAGTGAAACGACAAGCCATGAGCGTCATCGGAAATACCGGGACCATGAGGCAAGCCCAGACTGTTCAAGCCATAAAATAGCTGTCGCTTGGCTTTTTCAAGTTCGCGCCAGCGCTCAAGATTACCCGGCTCCCCAAGATCAGGAATGGTCTTGTTGTATACACAACAGTCGCAAAGAAGTTCGCCCGAAGGAGTTTCCGGGGCCAGCACACTACGATTGCAAACCTCGTAGTTAATCCTGTTGGCACATTTCCAAAGGGAGGATTTGCACCGCGCACAGGACAGGCCACTTTCACTGACCTCAAAGGCAGTAAGCGTGTTGCACACAGGACACCAACTGACTTCACGAAGACAGGCTAGACAGTGATTGTTATGGAAAAAAAGACGATTGCCGCAGTCGCAGCTGAATTTCTTCATTTTCCTTTACCAGGACCAGAATGGGCAGGGCGCGCATGCTAACAGAATAGTGTGGTGCTTTACCCGAATGATTTCAGGTAACGGAATCATTATTGTTCCACCAAGATTGGAGGACATGCGTTTCACAGGCCGGGCAGCGACTGTCGCCAGCATGGATGCTGGCGTCAAGCCTACATGGATGTATTTACGGCGTGTCGCAGCATGGCCTGCGGAACTCATGTCTATTCATGGGAACTTTCGGCTGCATACCTCCAGAAACCTGATCGTAGACATGAATCCTGGTTTCTTGATCGGTACAGCAATAACTCTGACCCCATTGATTCGGACCAGGATCCCATGGTCAGGGATTGCGATAGGTTCTCACCGGTGGCAACTGCGCACCTGAAAGATCTGCAGGTACACTTTGTTCTGCCCTGACGGTATGGGTCAGGGTGCCTATGCCATCAATGCTGGCACTGATGGTCTCGCCATCCACCAGAAATCCGGAACCTGTAGCGCGCTGCACTCTGCCCGCGCCGGTGCCGCCTGAGGTACCACTCTGCAGCACATCACCTGGGAAGACGGTGATAAGTGAAGAGGCATACTCGATCAGCTCGGGGATGTTATGGATCATGTCGCCGGCCCTGGCTTCCTGCACTGTCACACCATCAATTACCAGCGTCTGGTGTAAACGCTCCATCGGATCACCATAGAATTCTTTGGGTACTATCCACGGTCCCTGAGGTGCAAAGGTGTCGTGACCCTTGCCAACAAACCAGTCTGTGCCACCACTGAAGCCCCCCGGTGGCCGACCACCACGATCGGAAATATCCATGGCTACCATGTAACCGAAGACATGATCATAGGCATTGCCGGCGGCAATGTATTTTCCGGTTCTGCCGAACACGATGGCCATTTCCACTTCCCACTCTATCTGGTCGCGACCGAAAGGCATGATGATGTCATCGCCATCACCGATAACAGCACCACGCGTTGGTTTGAGAAACAGGTAAGGCACACCCCGGTTTGCCCTGCGTTCCTGGATGCGGGCCTGCAGTTCATCATCGTTGCAGCCTTCGCAGGCATGAGTATAGAAATTCACTGCCGCATTCATGATTTTGCTCGGGTACTGGATCGGAGCCATAATGTCCACACTGCTCACAGGATGTCCCCAGCCCGGCAAATTGCCGTTTTCGAGCAGCCCCTCACTGACAAGCCAGTTCACCACTTCATAGATACGGAACTTCAGGCCGTACTCATACTGTTCTATAAGGCCCAGCATGTCTGAAGGCATCTGCATGGGAACATATTGCGTTTGCAGTTCCATCGCGCGATTGGCAGCCGCCAGATCCACGACAAGCTGGTCATCGCGCATCACCAGACCAACAGTGGGCTCATCATCAATGGCAAAGGTACCTACCTTGAAAGGCTCAACCGATTCCATCGCCTGGGCAACTGCTTCAGCACCGACCAACTGCAACAGCAGTAATGTCATACAAGCCAGATCAAGCAGGTATTTTCTTTTCATCGTTTTCTCCACCACAGTGCATCAAACAAAAAACGGAATCAGCAATCTCACTGGTATCCCGGAAGCCGGCTTACTCACTCCACCTGCCAATGGTCTTTCCATCTGATTTCAACGCTCCATCGAATTCGCCCATGGGAGCGCCGCTGACGTGCTGACGCAAACGCATTCTGACCTCATCCCCGGGCTTGAAGGTTGAGGGGTTATAACCCTGACGCATCAGCATATTCGGAATCGCCCACTCCACACTCCATTCAGTTTCCTTGCCACTGTCATCGGTAACCATGACCTGTATCCAGGAATGCGGATTCTTGAACTGGAATTCCTTTACCACACCACTGATCTCCATGGACTCTTCCCTGATCTGCCCGATTGTTGAATGGTGGGCCATTACAGCTGAACCAGCCAACAACAGTAAGCTTGCCAAAGCGCTGGAAACATATATCTTGATTTTCATTACCTTTCCCCTTTTGCTGCTGCAGGCAGCAATAAATCCGGATTTTTCAATAGTCGATTGCATTACCATCAGCATCAAGTATCAGACTGCGCCCCTGATCGTCCACCATCGCCCTGTTGTTCTCGTTACATTCATAATCAAAAATGCGTGTACCAGGTGGATCCTTGTAAAAGCGTTTTTCCACAACCCATGGCTCTGAAAGTGCCAGCGGATCTTCCAGGGTAATTTCCACCAGTAACAGATCTTCTCCTGCCTCCTGGATCCTTTGAATTCGGGTAGTTGCAGTTGCCTGGTCACTGAGCACCAGACCACTGCGATCAAGCACATTGTCACGATCGCGCCAGCCCTTGAGTGCTACTGTAGTGAATACCAGCGTATCCCCCTCCCAGTGCCCTACAGAATGACCGAACAGATTGTGCCAGCGCTCTTCTTCAGGCGGGTGGGCGCTGCCATCAGTAAAAATTCGCATGGTGGCACGGGTATGCTCAGCCAGTATCCAAACCTGTTCGGGACGCACGACAAACTCCACTGGTGCCAGGGCATTGAAGATGCGCGGAAAGCCGTGCGCAATACAACTTGTCAGTGGGTCAGGAAATTGCCCCTTGTCGCGCAGTGCAAGATGCTGCCGATAAATGGCTTCGTATTCCGGCGTATAGGGAGGATGTGCGCGGGTATTCGGATCGTCCACTGCAGCGCCCGGATCAGAAGGACTGGCCGGCATGCCATTGAGTGTCCAGGTACTGCGGTCAAAAACAGTACCCCCACGACGCGACCAGGTACCACTCCAGTCGGGCAGACTGTCCCAGGCTGGCAAATCCGCTGCCTGCACAGCACCCAAAGGAGCAAGTATATTGATGAACGTGAAAAGCGCTACACCCAGCACAATGGACTTCAATGACTGTTGGGCCGGGCCTGACTGTTTTTGCATGGATTTATCCCCTGAAAAGTATGCAGCTGCCTTATTTACCGCCAAGCGAAGCTATCACAAGAGAATAAACAGCCATAATGCACTTGTCGAGACGAAACTGGACTGCCGTATTCTGAAAATCCTGTCACCCACCCTGCAAATATTGGTTTACACTGTGTCCTGTCTGTTTTTGGGGAAAGCACATGAACCATAATTTACTGGCATTTTTCAGCCGCCTGCTGGCACTTGGCCTCATGCTGGGCTCACTGGCAGTTCAGGCCCATCATTCCACTGCAATCTATGATTCCGACAATCCTGTAGAACTGAGTGGTACGGTTGTAGCGTGGAAATTCACCAACCCGCATTGTCTGATTGAACTTGAGGTAACAACTGAAAGTGGCGAAATCCAGCGATGGACACTGGAAGGCAGTAATACTTCTCTGATGTTCCGTCGAGGCTG
The DNA here is from genome assembly GCA_030831125.1 of Gammaproteobacteria bacterium. Taxonomy (GTDB): domain Bacteria; phylum Pseudomonadota; class Gammaproteobacteria; order Pseudomonadales; family Pseudohongiellaceae; genus CAILUG01. The sequence continues at coordinate 3,710 of JAURLQ010000005.1, read as the reverse complement.
GACACCTGAATCACTCAAGCCCGGAGATCCGATTCTGGTCACAGTAAGACCCTTGCGCAGTGGTGCTTTGGGAGGCAATTACAGCAACATCCGTCATCCTGACGGCACACCTGTGAACCCCCGCGATGACGGCAGGCAATACTGATGAACCGGTCTATATCATTTTCCATGGGCAAAGCGCCTGTTCTGGCAATGGCGCTTGGTATCGCTGCATGCAGCGAACCTGCCAGCAATTCAGGTGAAATGGCAACGGCCAACCCGGCATCAGAGAACGTACCTGCACAAATGCGCTACCCGGACTGGAGCGGTCAGTGGGAACGTATCGGCAGTCTGAACTGGCCACCGGAGGGATATGCAACGGCAGGTCCCGCACCACTTACCGATGAGTACAAGGCTCGTTATGATGAAATCCAGGCATTGAGGGAACAGGGCATACTTGCCGGTGATCCCCCTGCCACCTGCCTGCCTCCGGGCATGCCACGAGTCATGAAAATGAGCTTTCCTTTTGAAATCATCATCAAACCGCAACAGAGCTGGATTATTGCCGACTGGGAAAGCCAGGTGCGTCGTATCTATACCGACGGTCGTGACTGGCCTGATTACATCCTGCCCGAGTTCAATGGATATTCCATTGGCGAGTGGCATGATGAAAATGGTGATGGCGAATACGACATGCTCTCTATTGAAACCCGGGGTATCAAAGGACCGCGTTCCATCGATTCCACAGGCGTAATCCTGCATGACAACAATGAAACTGTTGTTCTGGAAGAAATGCGTCTGCTGGATCCTGACACCCTGGAAAACACCATTACGACAATTGACGATGCCTTTACCGGCCCATGGACCATCAGGCAAACCTACAATCATGTCACTGAAGACATCGTGTGGGTGGAGTACGCCTGTGCTGAAGGCAATCGCCATATAAGACTGGGCGACGAATGGTATTTCCTCAATGATGAGGAAGGCATTCTGGAACCTACACGGGAAGGTCAACCAGCACTGGTGCCGGCTACCGAATAAGTGCAAGCCATAGCAATCCAAACTTGGCTTCAGGACGTGATTCCGGGTCCTGTCGCCAAACACATCAAGATCCTCATTCAACTGCAGACGAATATGTATCAATAATGATGTAAACATTGTCCCGGGACTTCAGGCAGTGTCAATCAACGGATGATCCAGCCACACTGATAATCCACCACCCTGCCAAGCGAACTGGTAAAATCGCGGCTCGCTATCCGGCATTTGTATGAACCACTTTTCCACACAAGACTGGGCACTTTTTGACAAACAGGGCTACCTGCGTATTGGCAAGGTTGCAGATGCTGCAACGATTACCTCGCTGTGTGCACGGATAGATGACATCATGCTGGGCAGGGCCGGTATCGATTATCGTCGTATGGTCATGCAGCTGGACTCCAGCGACGGGATTTACGAATCGGCAGGCAAGCAATCGCACGGCTTCAAGGGGGCAACCCTCGGCTATCGCAAAATAGAACAGCTGGAATCAGATCCGGAATTCCATGCCTATATGAGCCTGCCGATATTCGAGGAAGCTGCACGACACTTCTATGGCAATATCGCAATCTCTGCGTTCAGGGCGATGTTCATGAACAAGCCGGCCAACAAGGGGACGTTTCTTCCGCTGCACCAGGATCACTGGCGGGCACTTGATCGCGATCCACTGCTTACGATCTACACGGCACTGGATCCTGCCACAGAGGAAAACGGATGCATGGAGCTGATCCCCGGCACACATCACACAGTGCTGAACCCGAGCCATCCGAACGGCTTCCTGACGCCGCAGATGGCAGCGGGCTTTGATAATGACCCACGCCGCTTTCATCTGACTCTGGAGGCCGGAGAAGTGGTATTGATGCACAACTGGACCATTCATGGCAGTGGAATGAACCGGACATCCAGACCAAGGCGTGCATTCAGTGTATGTCTGATGGATGCAATGACAATGAGCCTGCGTTACGACCGTCTGGCAGCAAGATCGATACTGTTCGAGGCACGGCAGTAAAAATTCTCTCAGGTTCTGCCCGCACATTCCCTTTGCTCATTGTCAAAGGCAGTGTTATAAAAAGCATCACATTGCCAATCCTTTACTTGTCCGATAGTTGAGAAAGTGGCGAGAAGTTTGAGGGGAAAAGACTGATGTTGAAAAGAATCATCTGTAGTCTGTTCGTTTTGTCATTTGCCACAGGCAGCGGCATTGCTGGCGCTGCCAGTGATTCTGCCCGTCCTGACTGGAGCGGTGTATGGGCCATGATCGGCGGGACCATCTTCGACAGGGATACACAAACCGGCCAGGGCGGTTCGACCACCCCTGGCGTGCGCGAACATCCTCCCTATAACGCGCAATATGAAGCCCTGTATCAGTCTAATCTCGCGTTACGAGACCAGGGCGCCCTGCCCGACCCCAATTCCCTTTGTGGCATTCCTACCGGTTTTCCCAGAATTTTCAACCTGCCCGATGTCTACGAATTTGCAGTTACCGACGATCAGGTGTGGGTCATTTCTGAAAACGGTCCCAATATTCTGCGCATCTATACCGATGGCCGTGCGCACCCGGCCCCCGAAGACCGCTGGCCAACCCACACGGGCGATTCCATCGGTCACTGGGAAGGCGACACACTGGTTTTTGATACCCTGAGCCTGCACAGTTCAGAGAACGGCAGAACCATGCTGGACCGTACCGGTCTCATGCTCAGTGATGCAGCACATATCGTTACCCGCATGCATATTGATTCAGAAGGCCAGATGGAAGTGCAGATGACCATTGAAGATGCCAAAGCGCTGACGGCTCCATGGGTTGTTACCAAGCGTTTTCGCAAGCTGGAAGCAGGAACTCGTGTGTATGACTACGCCTGCAATGAAAACAACCGGAATCCGATTGATCCGGAAACCGGCTGGACTTATACCACTGACACAGAAGGCAATATCATTGATTTGAACCCCGGGCAGTAAATACTGCCAACAGAGACAAAAGTTCGGGGAGCATACGGTACTCAGGCAGCACAAATCAGAACAGGAAACATTCAGGGGATCCAGAGGTTAGCGAACATGAAAAAAACCATATTGTTGTGCCTTGGTCTGCTCCTTGTCGGACAGCCGGCTTTCTCCCATCATTCCAATGCCATGTTCGATCAGGACACGGTAGTTGAATTGAGTGGCACCGTTAAGGAATTCCAGTTCACCAACCCGCACAGCTGGGTACAGGTAGACGTTGTTGGTGAAGACGGCAAGGCTGTGGAGTGGAGCCTCGAGTGGGGCAGCCCCAACAATCTGGGCCGTCAGGGAGTGCGTCCATCCACCTTTCCGGCAGGCGCCAAAGTCATGTTCCGGACCTACCCCATGAAAGACGGTTCACCCGGTGGCTTGTTTATCGGCGCACGGTTCGATGATGGCAAAGTGGTAGGTCGCTGGGAGCAGTAAATTCACCCGTACTTCCCGATCAATTGATTGCATTTTCAGTTGCACTGTCGCTAGACAGGAAATCAGGCCACGCACACAAGATTTCGCCCCTGCTGTTTGGCCTGGTACATGGCTGCATCCACGCGCGCCAACACTTCATGCTGATCATCCCCTTTTCTGAGCATGGTAATGCCAAGGCTGATGGTAATTTTCTGTTGGGGAACCAGTTGTTCCTGCATAACTGAAGTTCGACTACGCTCAGCCAGCACACGTGCCTTTTCAGTACCCGTTTG
>JAURLQ010000117.1 GCA_030831125.1 Gammaproteobacteria bacterium | reverse complement strand
GTTCTGCGGTGCGTTATCACCATCCTGAATCGGTAACCGATCTCAACAACCTTGGCATTGGCGGCGTGCCTGCGTTGTTCAAATCGTTTACGCGGCAGGCAGGGCTCGATTATGACGTGTATCTGGAAACCCAGCCCGGCAGCGGACTGGAATTCCATATTGAAAACCGTCTTGCGCAAATAGGCCGACGCCCCTGGGATACCGTGGTGATGCACGGGCAAAGCACACTCGACTTCGGCGCTCCCGGCAATGCCGACAAACTGGTGAGCACCTCCGGAGAAATAGCCGACATTTTTTTACAGCAGAATCCGGATGTGGATATCTACCTTACCGCCACCTGGTCGCGGGCTGATCAGGTGTATCGCAGCGACAGCCCCTGGGCAGGCACGCCAATACAGCAGATGGCCGTGGATGTGCGTGCGGGCAACGAGCTGGCAGCAAACAGTGTGGCGGCCATCAGATCAGTAAACCCGGTAGGCGAAGCCTGGAACCGTGCCATGCAAACGGGTGTTGCCGACGACAATCCCTACGATGGTATTGATGTGGACAAGCTCGACCTGTGGACCTACGACCACTACCACGCCAGCACCTTCGGCTACTATCTGCATGCGCTGGTGGTGTTCGGCAATGTTACCGGCATCGACCCGCGCGCCCTTGGCGCGGTGGAATGTTCCGGTTTTGAACTGGGCATGTCGCAGAACCAGATACGCGATCTGCAACAGGTTGCCTACAACCAGCTGGCCAGCGAAGGCCGGGTGAGTGCAGCGCCGTTTGCACCAGCAGGAAATATCGCATCGGCGCCGTGTCAGTAACACACTGAGCCAACACCGGCCTTATTTGAGTTTGGCCAACTGCGTCTTTGCAGCACTCACCATGAACAGCACATCCACACCCATCGCGATAAGTGTGCAGCCCTTGTTGATCATCGGCTGTACCGCATCGGCAGTAACTCCGAAGTAACCCACCGGCATGTTGCGTGCCTTGCAGGCGGCAATAATCTGATCGATGGCTTCCATTACCACCGGCGCTTCCAGCTGGCCCGGCACACCCAGACTGGCGGCCAGATCGTTCGGTCCAATGAGCACGGCATCCACGCCTGGTACTGCTGCTATCTCGTCTATATTGTCGACCGCCTCTTTTGTTTCGGCCTGTACCACCACAACGGTTTCAAGATTGGCGCGCTGCATGTAACCAGGATCGGTGCCATAACCATGCGCACGGCCCAGCCCCATACCGCGCTGACCCTGTGGTGCATATTTGGCCCGCGCCACAATATCGCGTGCCTGCACCGCACTGCCCACCTTGGGCACCATGATGCCGGAAGCACCTGAGTCGAGCGCCTTGCCTATCCAGTAATCATCACCTGCCGGTACCCGCACGATGCAAGGGAAGTTACCGGCAGCATGCAACAGCGGCAGGGCTTCCTGCGGATTGAAGGGCCCGTGTTCGGCATCGAGAAACAGCCAATCGAAACCACAAAGCGACAACGCCGCGGCAACATCGGCACAGGGCAAAGACACAATGGGGCCGATGAGCAGTTGGCCCTGACGCAAACGGATAGCAAAATTTGAAGCTGGCACGGCAATGATCCTGGACAGAAAGTTTCCTGATTATAAATTGGGTCTGATGAAATTTATTGAATGCGATAAATTTCATCTGACCCAATTTATAGGCCAGTGCCCGGAGTTTTACTCTGACACCTTTGCAGATTCCTCCTACAATGGGCCCATGAACCCCCATAACCCTGCAGAATTCGAAAAGCTGCCACTCACTCTGCTCAAGGGCGTGGGTCCGCAGCTTGCTGAAAAGCTGCAGCATCTGGGTATAGAAACCATCCTCGACCTGCTGTTTCACCTGCCGCTGCGTTACCAGGACCGTACCCGCCTTACCCCGATAGGCTCGCTGCAACAGGGCGACGATGTGGTGATTGAAGGCACCGTGGCCGGGTCCTCGGTTGTATTCGGCAAACGCCGCAGCCTGATGGTAAAGGTGCAGGACGGCACCGGCACAACCACCCTGCGCTTCTTCCATTTCAGTGCCGCGCAGAAAAGTAATCTGCAATCCGGCACGCGCATCCGCTGCTTTGGCGAAGTGCGCTTCGGCCGCGCCGGGCTGGAAATGTACCACCCCGAATACCGCTTGCTCTCCGGCAGCAATCCGGAACCGATGGAAGACACGCTTACACCGGTGTATCCCGCCACCGAAGGATTGCAGCAAGTGCGTTTGCGCAAACTGATCGAGCAGGTCTTTGCTTACCTGGACCAGCGCCAGGCCCTGCCCGACTACCTGCCGGAGGAACTGCGCGAACAGGCCAACTTCATGCCGCTGCTCGATGCCCTGCGCATCATCCACTACCCGCCGCCCGACATGAGCCTGGCCCGGCTGCAGACCGGGCAGCATCCCGCCCAGGTGCGGCTGGTGTTCGAGGAACTGCTGGCCAACTACCTGAGTCTGCGCAAACTGCGCGACGAAGCCCGCCGTGCCAATGCGCCTGCCTTTACCCACAAGGGCAACCTGCGCGCCCGCCTGCTGGCCCACCTGCCCTTCAACCTGACCAGGGCGCAGGAAAAGGTGGTGAAGGAAATTGCCCGCGACCTGGGCCATCACCAGCCGATGCTACGCCTGGTGCAGGGCGATGTTGGTTCCGGCAAAACCATGGTCGCGCTGATCGCCGCGCTGCAGGCCATCGAAAGCGGCTATCAGGCTGCCATCATGGCACCGACCGAAATCCTGGCCGAACAGCACTTTCTGAACCTGGACCAATGGCTGCAACCGTTGGGCGTGGAGATGACCTTCCTCAGCGGCAAGATCAAGGGCAAGAAGCGCGAGGCCGTGTTGCAGGCCCTCGCCACAGGCCAAACCCAGCTGATTGTAGGCACACACGCTTTGTTCCAGAATGAGGTACACTTCCACAAGCTGGGGTTGGTAGTGGTGGATGAGCAGCATCGCTTCGGGGTGCATCAACGCCTGACCCTACGGGAAAAAGGACGCAAGGACGATACTGTGCCGCACCAGCTCATCATGACCGCCACCCCCATTCCGCGTACGCTGACCATGAGCGCGTATGCCGACCTCGACTGCTCCGTTATCGACGAACTCCCCCCCGGCCGCACCCCGGTCAACACGGTACTGATACCCGCCGAACGCCGCCCCGAAGTGGTCCAGCGCATCAGCGCCGCGTGCAAGGAAGGCCGTCAGGTGTACTGGGTATGCACACTTATTGAAGAAAGCGAAGCCCTGCAATGCCAGGCTGCCGAAGCCACCTATGCAGACCTGAGCAGCTCCCTGCCTCAACTCAAGATTGGCTTGATCCACGGCCGCATGAAGCCGAAGGAAAAAGCCGACGTAATGGCCGCCTTCAAAAATGGCGACATTCAACTACTGGTAGCCACCACCGTAATTGAAGTGGGCGTAGATGTGCCCAACGCCAGCCTGATGGTGATCGAAAACCCCGAACGCCTCGGCCTTGCGCAACTGCACCAACTACGCGGCCGCGTCGGACGCGGCAAAGCCGCCAGCCATTGTCTGCTGCTGTACCAGAACCCGCTCAGCCAGGTCAGCAAAATGCGGCTCGGCATCATGCGCGAAAGCAATGATGGTTTTTACATTGCTGAAAAGGATCTGGAAATAAGAGGCCCCGGCGAAATACTTGGTACAAGGCAGACCGGCCTGATGGCCTTCCGCATAGCCGACTTAACGCGGGACAGTCATCTGCAACCAAAGGTAAAGACCTGGGCGGATAAAATCAGGGCCAGGCATCCTGAGGTTATAGATCCTCTGATCAAGCGCTGGTTGGCGAATGCTGAGCAGTATGGGAATGTGTGAAGGAAATGGATAAAGGCTTTAAAAACTGTATTTCAATTTTAATAGGTAAGCCTATTAACAGCTTTACGGCGCAATAAGGATGATGTTTTTTTATGAAGGTATTCAGCTTCTTAGAAAGACAACTTGACAGCACAGAAATGTAGAAACCGAGCCGGCACGTCTATTATGAATAACGAGCCCGCTCATTAACAAAATGTTATGTGCAACGAATATGGTGCTAGCTCATACATCGTATGAACAGGAAAAGAATAATGTACAAGCCTAGAAAATCTCTACTCAGAATGTATCTGTTGGCTTTTCTCACAACAGGCTCAATCACAGCGTTGGCGGGAAATGTTGAAGAACAAACTCTGATGAACCAAGGAATCGAGCGGCAGATCGCGATTCACGTTCCTACTAGCTACTCTGGTGACTCACCCGTAGCTCTTGTTTTAAATCTAGCTAACCGAGATACAGCAGTGGCTCTAAACTTGGGAGACTGGGTACAAAAGTCGGAAGATGAAGGATTTTTATTGGTTGGAGTCGCGGGCGCAGCAGGGTGGAATGAAGGATCAGGAAGAGGTATGCCTGCGGATAAAGGTATTGATGATGTCGCCTTTGTGCTCAGCGTAATTGAGAAAATTAAATCAGAATATACGATTGATCCTAACTTGGTGTTCGCAACTGGATTTTCTATGTCTGGCGGAATGACGTTTAGGCTTGGCATGGAGGCCGGAGAGAAGTTTAGAGCTCTAGCTTCGCATTCATCAGCTTACTGGCTAGGTATAAAGCCGATCGAAGCCCCTCCTCATATGCTCTTTATTATCGGCGATTCTGACGGGAACAATCCAATGGAAGGCGGCGGTCGCGGAACGCCCAAAAAACCTGTACAAGTTACTGTGGATTCGTGGTTACAGAGCATAGGAGCAGCAATAGAACCGGTCCAGATCGACCAAGCTGATCACATAACTATTTCTAAATTCGAGCCTGGACGCAATGGCGCCATATTCGAATACTGGCTTGTTGAAGGTCTAGATCACGATTGGCTCGGCTCAGAATGCACCGGCAAGTATCCAGGAACGAGCCTGGACCTCACCGATTTTCTACAAACCCTGACTTCTCAGTCTTCTGCCTTGTTTCTGCCGAACAGTTTGCCGAAAAAGCTGCGAGTTGCTTCGCGCTTTTCCTGCTGCATCGCTTCCAGGCGCTGACGTTTTTCATGCAGGTCGAGCATGGCTTCAGCCAGCGCCGGATTTTCCTTGGCCAGCGCTATCATTTCTGCGTTGAGGGCTTCTACCTTGTGGCGGTTTTCCCAGTACATTTCTTCATCGGTTTTGGGAATCATGCCGAACTGCAGGAAATCCTGGGTATTCTGGAAACGCAGGCGTGTCATGAATCCGGCATCACATTCCCAGGTAGGAATCAGGGTGCCTGTATGGGTGACGTTACGGCAGTTGACATCGAAGTCGTCAGTGCTGTTGAGGTCGTTGAAAATGTTGTACATCTCCACTTCCCGGTTCCTGATCTCTATCTGCAGGTTGAGCATGGTGCGCTCGCCGATAACTTCAATTTCTTCAATGCGACGCTCCCTGACAGGGATGGTTGCAGCAGCTGTTTCTTCGGCTGCTGACAATTCAGGATTCGGCAAGAGGCTGGCTATCAGCAGTATGCTGATAGCAAGGGTGTGGAGCCTGTAGTTGTCGGATATTTGCATGGCTGGCTTTTTGAAAGCTTTCAGGATTTTTATTTTGACCGGTTTTTACCTGAAATTGTTCAAATCAACAAGCGAGAAGTCCTTGAGGAATCCTGTCCACTGCCCGGGCTTGCCTGGGCGCACTGGCGCACGCCCCTACGGGTTCGGTGAATTTTGATTGATCCCATGGGCGCACTGACGCACGCCCCTACAGGTTCGGTGAATTTTGATTGATCCCCCGGGCGCACTTACGCACGCCCCTATATTCAGAAAACAAAGGTCAGAAGATAGGAGACAGATACGACACTTCCGATCTG
>JAURLQ010000116.1 GCA_030831125.1 Gammaproteobacteria bacterium | reverse complement strand
GTTGATGATGGCATCAACGGCAATAGCGGTTTTACCAACCTGGCGGTCTCCGATGATCAGCTCACGCTGGCCACGTCCGATTGGCACCATGGCATCAATTGCCTTCAGACCAACCTGCACAGGTTGGGATACTGACTGACGCGCAATTACACCAGGAGCAACTTTTTCTACCGCATCAGTTTCTTTTGCATTGATCGGGCCTTTGCCATCAATCGGGTTACCCAGTGCGTCGACAACACGACCTTCCAGTTCCGGTCCAACCGGCACTTCAAGAATTCGCTTGGTGCAGCGACAGGTCTGGCCTTCGGCCAGCTTCTGGTAATCTCCCAGAACAACGGCGCCAACCGAGTCACGCTCAAGGTTGAGCGCCATACCATAGACGCCTCCCTCGAATTCGATCATTTCGCCGTACATCACATCAGCGAGACCATGAATACGGATGATACCGTCAGAGACACTGACAATAGTGCCTTCGTTCTGGGCTTGCGCAGTTACATCCAGCTTTTCTATTCGCTGTTTGATGATGTCACTGATTTCTGATGGATTCAGTTGCTGCATGCTGGTTTCCTCAACTCACCTGTTTCTTCCGATCATTCCGCGTTCGGGAATCAATCCGGATCAGGCATTCATGGTTTCTGATAATTTTTTCAATTTGCCACGGACAGAACTGTCAAGCACGAGATCTCCGGCTCTGACAATTACACCGCCGATCAGGCTCTGGTCTACTTTTGTGCTCAGTTTCACTTCGCGCTGCAACCTGGATTTCAACGTTGCTGACAATGCCTGCTGTGACTCCGCGCTCATGGTAAAAGCCGATACCACGTCTACATCCACAATACGCTCACGATCTGCCTTGAGCTTTTCGAAGATGGCGCTGATTTCCGGCAGCAAGGCCAGCCTTTTGTTGCTGGCTAGCAAACTGACAAAGTTGCCGGCTTTTTCACTGATTTCATTTCCGCACAGCTCAATAAGCGTTGCTGCCTGTACGTGGGCACTACGGGATGGAACGGACATGTATTTGCTGACTTTTGGCTGCTGCATTATTGCTGCCAGCATACCAAGAGAAGCTGACCATTGAGCCAGGTTGTCGTCAAACACGGCTGTTTCAAACGCTGCCTTGGCATAAGGGCGAGCCAGTGTTGTTAATTGCGACATCAGTTTCTTTCCTCGTTTACTGCCCGGAACTACCGGACGTATCCCGCCAGCAGGTCTGTCAGAGGCTGGAAGCCAGTCTGGACAGCATTTCCTCATGGGCTTTTGCGTCTACACTGCTTTCCAGAATTTTCTCTGCTCCGGCAACAGCAAGAACGGCTACCTGCTGACGCAGCTGCTCTCTCGCCTGGTTGAGCTGTTGTTCGATTTCGGCCTGCGCGCCGGCTTTCAGTCGATTGCCTTCTTCGCGAGCTTTCTCCTTGGCCTCATCAATGATCTGGTTGGCACGTTTGTTTGCCTGATCAATGATTCCTGCTGAACTGGTTTTGGCTTCTTTCAGCATTTCGGCAGCTCTTTCCTGGGCAAGTTCAAGGTCCTTGCTCGCCCTGCCGGCAGCTTCGAGACCGTCAGCAATTCTTTTCTGACGCTCTTCAAGTGCCTTTACAATAGGCGGCCAGACATAGTTCATGCAGAACCAGGCAAAAACGAAGAATGCGAAAATCTGACCAAATATGGTTGCATTCAGATTCATAGCTTAATCACCTCTGGGTTGTAACAGACCCTGTCTGCCACAACTTTTGATCGGCTTGTTCAGGTTGTTCAAGACTTTTCGGTTTATGCGGTCTTAAACGCTGAAAGGCTGAGCAAAGATGAAGTACATGGCAATACCCACACCGATGATCGCGATTACGTCCACGAAACCGGCAACCAGGAAGAACTGGGTCTGCAGACGTGGAGCCAGTTCAGGCTGACGTGCAGAACTCTCGATCAGTTTGCCACCAAGCAGACCGAAGGCGAGGGCAGTACCAGCACCGGCAAGGCCGAAGATCAGCGCCGCAGCGAGCAGGGTATAGGCGTAAATAAGTTCCATTGTTATCTCCAGGGTTTACATGGGTTGTTATTGAATCGTTTGGGTTATTGTCAGTGATGCTGGTGTGCCTGGTTGAGGTACACAATTGTCAGCATCATGAACAAATAGGCTTGCAGCACTATGACCAGGATATGAAACACAGCCCAGACAAAATGCAATGGCAACTGGTACCAGCCGAGCAACGCTATCACAAGGAAGATAACCTCCCCTGCAAACAGGTTACCGAACAGTCGCAGCGCCAGTGAAACAGGTTTTGCAAGGAAAGCCGGTACTTCCATTACCAGGTTGAGCGGTAATGCAGCCTTGCCGAAAGGATGAAATGCCAGTTCGCCAAGAAAGCCGCCAAGCCCCTTTATCTTGATACTGTAATAAATGATGAGTATGAAAACGGCAAGAGAGAAGCCTGCCGTAATATTGACGTCTGTTGTTGGTACAGACTTGAAGAATATGTGACTGTCACCGGCTATGGTCTGTGCAATAAGTGGAATGATATCCACCGGCACCAGATCCATGAGATTCATGAGGAATATCCAGCAGAAGATGGTCAGCGCTAGCGGAGCAATGAATGCATTATTGCCCTGGAAGCTGGTTTTCACACTGTTCTGAACCATCTCCACAATCATTTCGACTGCATTTTGCAGCCCACCCGGCACTCCAGAGGTCATTTTCTTGCTTACAGACCTGAACAGGCCAAGAAAGAGCAGACCCAACAACAGGGAAAAACCCATGGTGTCCACATGGATGGACCAGAAGCCCATGTCAGCGGCCTCTTCTTCCGTATGCGCAAAACCCCAATGACCGTCATGGGTCTTGCCAAAGGTCAAAAATCCCAGATGGTGCAGTACGTATTCTCCGCCACTTGCGTAGCCTGCACTTTCTTCCATCAATTCTGCAGCTTCTGCCATTACTGTTCTTCACCAGTTGTCGCTGAACGATATTTGGATACTACGTTTCTTGCTGCCAGAACTGTTTCAGTTGTTAACACCTGAAACATGTTTCTGCAGTTTAACCAGGCTAACCATGCCTGTTATATGGGCTATTACAAATCCACCCATCAATCCTGAAATCTGCAAGGGCCTCACAAAACTCCAGGCCAAAGCAAAGCCGGCCCCTGTTAGGGCCAGCTTTATAATTTCTCCCAGGTAGGCGCTCCTGACAATCTGTTCCATTGCGCGAGCGCCGGTATGACGAAATACTTTACTGGCAAAATATGCGTTGGGGATGATTGAAATCATGCCACCCAAGAGCAACGAATACGCACTTACCATCCCGAGAACAACCAAAGCGCCAACCATCAGGACCACCAATACTGTGGTCTGGACCAGTATGATCCTGCCTACAGGGGGCATCTGGATGGTCGACATCTTGTGCCTTGTTCCCTATGGGCCCTTTCGCTCAGTTGAAGCTTCCGGACTCCGGGCTGGATTCATTTATTCATCCAGAACGGGAGTCAGCAGTATCCCCGGACGGCCACGCTGATTCAGTGACCCGTCAAAAAGGCGCGCATTATAAGAGTTTGGCTCAACGCGGGCAACACAATTACCGGCTCAAACAGAGACACAGGGAAAGAATTTTTCTGTTAGGCGGCAAGTGGCTCTACTTTATATGTGAAAGTATACCGTCCAACTGGTCCAGGGATCCGTATTTGACCACCAGCCTGCCTTTTCCCTTGGCCGTATGTTCTATCTGTACCTGCGCTCCCAGCTTTTCCGCAAGCTCGTCCTGAAGGCTGCGTATGTCCGGATCGAGGGCTTTTTCTCCGGGCTTTTTCCTGTCACCACTCTTTTGCAGGCGTCGCACCAGACTTTCAGTCTGCCTGACCGACAAACCTTTGCCTACCACGGTTCTCGCAGCAGCGCTCTGCTGTTCTCCCGAAAGACCTAGCAAGGATCTCGCATGCCCCATTTCCATATCTCCTCTTTCGAGGAATATTCTGGCTTCTGGCTGCAGACTCATGAGTCTGAGCAAATTTGTGACAGTAGTTCTGGACTTGCCGACAGCATCCGCAACTTCCTGTTGTGTGAGCTCAAATTCATCCTGCAAGCGCTTGAGTGCAGTCGCCTCCTCCAGCGGGGTGAGATTTTCACGCTGGATGTTCTCGATCAGAGCCAGGGCAATGGCAGCTTCATCAGGCACGTCCTTGATAATGACCGGAATATTGTCCAGGCCCGCCAACTGGCAGGCCCGCCAACGCCTTTCTCCCGCAATGATTTCGTATTTTTCTGCACTGAGGGGTCTTACAACTATCGGCTGCATGACTCCCTGGGCCTTGATGGAAGCGGCCAGTTCTTCCAGTGTTTCTGCCCGCATATCCATGCGTGGTTGGTATTTGCCTGGCTGGATGAATTCAACGGGCAAGTGTTTGAGCACACCACCTGAAGCTTGTGCGCCGGGCTTTGTTTGTAAAGGCTCACTTTCGCCAGAACTACTGCTATCTTTGGCTTGAGCTATAGGTTCAGCTTTGGCTACAGCCGATGGATCTGGTCGGGCACTACCCAACAGGGCATCTAACCCCCTGCCCAAACCGCGTTTTTTAACTGACATGGGGTGCTGCTCCCTGTTCAGATTGGCGTCGCAGGAGCTCTCCTGCCAAAGCCAGATATGCCTGGGCGCCGGTTGATGTCTTGTCGTAGGCAATGACGGGCAATCCATAACTTGGCGCTTCGGCCAGCCTGACATTCCTCGGGATAACAGTACGATAAACCAGGCTGCCGAAAAATTCCTTGAGCTGGTCCGATACTTCCAGCGTCAGCTTGTTGCGGGGGTCAAACATTGTCCTGATTATTCCTTCGGATTTGAGCTGTGGATTCACTGAGCCGGCAACTGCCTCTATCGTATTTGAAAGGGCACTGAGCCCTTCCAGTGCAAAGTATTCACACTGCATCGGAATCAACACGCCTCTGGCTGCAACCAGGGCGTTGAGCGTCAGCATGTTCAAGGACGGTGGGCAGTCAATCAAGATGTAATCAAAACGGCTTTCAATTTCGGCTAGCGCATTTTTCAGACATTGCTCACGCGAAGGATGATTCAGCAATTCCACTTCTGCAGCTGTCAGATCACTGTTGGCGGGCATAACCTCATAACCGGCTTCACCGGCATTTACCAGAGCCTGCTCTGCAGTACATTCACCTGTAAGCACGTCATAGGTACTCAGTGTTACCTCATGTTTGTTCACACCACTTCCCATGGTGGCATTGCCCTGGGGGTCCAGATCAATCAGCAGCACTCTTTTCTGCATTCTTGCCAGAGATGCAGCAAGATTGATTGTGGTTGTGGTCTTGCCAACACCACCTTTCTGATTGGCAACAGCCAGAATATTGGTCACTTTTTTGTCCTGCCTGCTTCTTCGGTTCCAGCACCATCTTCAGGTGATACGTCTGATATCCAGCAAATGTCGCGATGCATCAAGACCGGGGATGTGCAAGGTATGTGCCGCTACCAGGCAATAATCTTCTGGCAGATCCTTTAGCTCATCTTCCGGGAATTTGCCTTTCATGGCGAGGAAACGACCACTCTGAGCCAAAAGGTGTTCGCTGCATCGAATGAAGGTGTTCAATGTTGCAAAAGCGCGGCTGGTGACAATAGCAACTTGGTTCTCGCTTGCATAGTCTTCCGCTCGTGTCCTGACTACCTGCAGATTTTTCAAACCCAACTGCGCGGCCACCTGGAATACAAAGGCGGTTTTTTTGCCATTGCTGTCAAGCAGGACAAAGTCCATATCAGGCCGGCAAATGGCTAGCGGCAATCCCGGCAAGCCGGCGCCACACCCAATGTCTGCCAGTGAGCGGCCCTCCAGATAAGGGAGCAGACTCAGGCTGTCCAACAGATGCAGGTTGAGCATTTTCAGCGGATCATTGATACCACTGAGGTTGTGTGTTCGATTCCACTTTGACAGTTGCTGCAGGTAATAGCACAGCTGCCCCTTTGCATCCCGGGAAACCCGGATACCTGCATCATCGAGGCCTTTTTCAAGCGCTGCCGCCAGATTCCTGTCTGTGTTTTCCATCACGCTGTATTGCTGAGAGGGTCATCGGCATTCCTTTCTGCCTTGCCTTGCTGTTTCTTGAGATATACAAGCAGAAGCGAAATAGCTGCTGGTGTAATACCCGGAATACGTGTTGCCCTGCCTATCGTGTCGGGACGTGTTTCATTGAGTTTTTGTCTGAGTTCATTGGAAAGGCCGGGAATTGCGTTGAAATCAAAAGCTGCAGGTATGGTGATATGTTCGCTGCGCTGCCTTTTTTCAATTTCGTCCTGCTGCCTGGTTATATAACCCTGATATTTAACCCGGATTTCTGCCTGTTCCACTACTTTCGGATCCGGCAAAATGTTTCTCTTTCCCTCGGATACCGCTATGTCCAACAACGACGCAAGCGTTACACCAGGTCTGGCCAGCAATTCACCCAGTCGGTATTCGTGGTTGAGCGGTGATTCCAGCAAGGGATCAATCTGACCTGCGAAAGGGGTTCCTGGCTGTACCCAGGTTGCTCGAAGCCACTGAAGTTCCTTTTCAACCTGTTCCTGTTTTTCATTGAATATTCGCCAGCGCTCATCATTGACGAGCCCCAGCTTTCTGCCGGTTTCTGTCAGCCTGTAATCTGCATTGTCCTGCCTGAGCATCAGCCTGTATTCAGCCCTGCTGGTGAACATCCGGTATGGTTCTCGCGTGCCCTGGGTCAAAAGATCATCAACCAGCACGCCGATGTAGGCCTGATCCCTGCCAGGACTCCAGCTTTCCTTTTCCTGCACAGCAAGGGCAGCATTGATCCCGGCAAGCAGGCCCTGCGCTGCGGCTTCTTCGTATCCGGTGGTCCCGTTTATCTGACCGGCAAAATACAATCCCCGGATATATCTGTTCTCTAGGGTTGGCAACAGATCCCGAGGATCAAAAAAATCATACTCTATGGCATATCCGGGACGCACAATATGGGCATTCTCAAAGCCCTTTATTTCGGCGACAAGTTTACGCTGGATCTCGAAGGGAAGGCTGGTGGAGATTCCATTGGGGTATAGTTCATTCGTGTTGAGCCCTTCAGGTTCAACAAAAATCTGGTGGCTGCTCTTGTCGGCAAATCTGACCACCTTGTCTTCAATAGAGGGGCAGTAACGGGGCCCCACTCCTTCGATTACTCCCGCATACATCGGCGACTGGTCAAGACCGCTTCGAATGATCTCGTGGCAACGCTCATTGGTTGCCGTTATATAACAGCTTATCTGGCGAGGGTGATCCGCAACTGATCCCATGTAGGACATTACCGGAACAGGGGTATCTCCGGGCTGTTCCTTCATGACGTCAAAATTGACAGTTCGTGCATCAATTCGCGGCGGTGTGCCTGTCTTTAGCCTGCCAGTCCTCAGGGGAAGTTCCCGTAATCTTCTGGCCAGGGCTATAGACGGTGGATCACCGGCTCGACCTCCAGAATAATTGGTCAAGCCAATATGAATTTTTCCACCCAGAAAGGTGCCTGTTGTCAGCACTACACGGGGCGCATGAAAGCGGAGACCCATTTGGGTAACAACACCTTTGACAGCTTCTCCTTCAACAACCAGATCATCAACCGCCTGTTGGAAAATGTGCAGATTCGGCTGCATCTCCAGCATGCCCCGAATCGCAGCTTTGTATAGCACCCTGTCTGCCTGGGCCCGGGTTGCGCGAACAGCCGGGCCTTTGCTCGCATTGAGGACCCGGAACTGGATTCCAGCCTTGTCCGCAGCGAGAGCCATCGCACCGCCAAGAGCATCAACTTCCATGACAAGATGTGTTTTACCAATGCCTCCGATAGCCGGATTGCAGGACATCTGCCCGAGAGTTTCAACGTTATGGCTTATCAGGAGTGTGTGCGCACCCATACGAGAAGCAGCGAGGGCAGCTTCTGTTCCTGCATGACCACCACCAATGACGATGACGTCATACTGATCTCTGCCAGACATTATGGGATCCTTTGAAGAAAAGGGTGGCGAGTATACGGAAAGGAGACTTTTATTTCAGCCCCCTGCACTGTTTGTGTATCCCTTTGCTTAGATATATACATTTATATATATGTATACAGTCTTTACTTTATTCTTGTTATTAGGACCTTGCCTTTCTGTGGAAATCCCTTGTTTTATCTTTCTTTTCAATCTCTTCCCTTTGCCGGGACTCTGTTGGCAGCCTCTTATGATCCGGGGGAGCAAACCGGGATAAAACACCTGTGCGCCGGTGAGCCGTAACTTGCTCACCAGCTGTGCACAGTATGGTCACAAGGTTTCCGGAATAGCACAGCGCTGTTCGCAGCTTCTCCACAGGATGTTATTTTCCTATACAAAAACTGCTGAAAATCAGTCCAAGCAGCTCATCTGATGTGACTCTGCCGGTTATTTGCCCAAGTGCTTCCTGTGCCAGTCTGAGCTGTTCAGCCAGAAGCTCACTTTCACCAGCGTCAGCGTGAACCTTGCCAGCACACAGATTTGCCAGTCCCTGGTCCAGTGCTGAAAGGTGTCGACGTCTGGCTATGAAACCGTCTTCACTGGAAATGCTGACACCAGCACATTCAAGCAGGTGTTTTTCCAGGGCAGACAAGCCATCACCTGTTAGTGCAGAAATCAGCAAAGTTGGAACACCAAAAGCTGAATCTTCAAAAGTTGAAACGGTGGTTTTGTCTATTTTATTGATGACCAGTGTTGTTTTGGATTTCAGGTCTGTATTTGTGCTTATCTGTTGCCAACTGGCAATATCCTTTTCCAGTTGTGGGACAACGGAAAAATCTGTTACGAACAAAATCCTGTCGGCATCTTCTACTGCCTGCCATGCCCTTCGTATTCCCTCGGATTCCACGGGATCATCTGTCAGTCTGAGGCCGGCGGTATCAATCAGATGGACAGGGACGCCTTCAATGAGGATGTTGGCTTCCAGAAGGTCTCTTGTGGTCCCGGGGATATCGGTAACTATGGCCCTGTTGGTACCGGACAAGCGATTCAGGAGGGTGGATTTCCCGGCGTTGGGTTCGCCGGCTATGACTACCTTCAATCCCTCCTGAAGAATCTGGCCCTGATGGGCCTTGGCACGAAGGGTTTGCAGGCTGTCAATCAGGTCCAGCATGCGCGCCATGATTCTCCCCTGCTCGATGAATTCGACCTCTTCATCAGGAAAATCCAGAGCGGCTTCCACAAAAATCCTCAAATTTGTCAGCTCTGCTACCACACTGTGAATTCGGGCGGAGAACTCTCCCTGCAAGGAACGAACAGCCATTTGGGCAGCGCGTACAGAAGAACTGTTGATCAGATCGGCGATTGCTTCAGCCTGGACGAGGTCTATCTTGTCGTTCCTGAAGGCACGTTCTGAAAATTCGCCTGGTCTTGCCAATCGGGCGCCCAGTTGTACCAGTTCATCAAGGAGCTGGTCAGCAACAACAGGACTGCCGTGAGTATGCAGTTCGCAAACATCTTCTCCGGTAAATGAATGTGGAGCAACGAAAGCCAGCAGCAGCCCACGGTCGATGAGAGTACCGGAGCTGTTTCTGAAGGATACAGATATCCAGGATCCTGGTGGTGAGACCTGGCCGGTAATTGTTTTGCAAATGGTGTGTGCCAGGCTACCGGAGAGCCTGATGATGCTGACACCACCACGGCCCGTTGGCGTGGCAACGGCGCAGATAGTGTCTGCATCATTGTGCAGCATGCATCAAGCTCCTTCAGGTGCTTTTTGCGTTGGTATCCGGACCGGCAATCTTGCGCATGAAATACCACTGCTGTGCAATACTGAGCAGCGCATTGGCAAGATAGTACAGCACGAGCCCGGCAGGGAACCAGAGGAAGAAAACCGTGAACATGGCAGGCATCCACTTCATCATCTTGGCCTGGGCAGGATCTGAAGTAGGCATGGGTGTAAGTTGTTGCTGAAAGAAATAGGCAGCTCCCAAAAGCAATGGCAATACAAAGAAAGGGTCCATGGCAGAAAGATCTTCATACCACAAAATGAATGAAGCCTGTCTGAGTTCCACGCTCTCTACCAATACCCAGTAAATGCCAAGAAATACCGGCATTTGAAGCAGCACAGGCAGACACCCGGAAAATGGATTTACTTTCTCTTTTTTCCAGAGTTCCATCTGAGCATGGACAAATTTCTGTTTATCGTCACCATAGCGATCTTTCAACTGGTTGATCTTGGGCTGGAGCTTTTTCATCCTGGCTTGTGAATCGAACTGTTTTGCTGAAAGTGGCAGGAACAGAAGGCGTATAACAACAGTAAGCAACACAATGGCCAAACCGAAATTGCCAACCAGATCATTTATATTGGTCAGAATCCAGAAAATCGGATAACCCACAAACCAGAGCTTGCCATAGTCGATCGTTTTGCCAAGATTCGGAGAAATTTCCTCGAGTCGATACTGGTCTTTGGGGCCGGCCCAGAAAGCTGAGTCGATTGTTGTCTGTTGACCTGGCTGAACGACAACCTGGGGACCAACGTAACCAATCAGGTATTCACCATTGTTGTTGCGACGGGCGGTGAAGGTATTTTGTGCAGCAGCATCAGGAACCCAGCTGGAAAGGAAATAGTGCTGGGAAAAGCCGATCCAGCCACCCGTCATAACCACGGCATCAACACCATCATCTATATCTTCGAAATCAGCCTTGAAATAGGGATCATTCGGAGTGGTCATGACCGCGCCAAGAAAAGTCCGGGTAAATCCACCGGCATTGCTTGGATCTTCAGAGGCATCACGTTTTATCTGCCCGAACATGTTGGCTGCCCATGGCGCGGCGCTGTTGTTGTCTACCAGATACTGGACCCTGACAAGGTAGTCTTCTGCAGAAAAGATGAATCGCTTGGTAATGTTTACATTGTTGATGCTTGCAAGCAGATCTACAGCAAGTTCACCGGTTTCGAGAAAATATTCAGTCTGGGCTGTGCTGTATGTGGGGCGCCCGGCACCGCTGCCATCAGGGCCATTGAGACCGATAAGTCCGCTCTGGGCGATATAGACACGGGTAGTATCGTTTCTCATCAAAGGAAAAGGTTCAGCCTGGTTTTCCAGCGAAACAGGAAATTCCGGTAAGGTCAGACGGACAATATCGCCACCATACAGATCAATGGTGACATCCTGACGCGGGGTATTGATGGTAATCAGATTGCCGCTGGTAACAGCAGCTTGCTGTTGCTGAGCATTCTGCTGAACAACACTTTGAACCTGTGGCAGGTCTTCTTCTGCAGAACCTGTCTTCGGTGCGGGGAGATCGACAGCCTGTAATGCAACCGGATTGGCTTCTTCGGCAGGAATGGAGGGGTAGTCCTCGTTCCATGCCAGAAGCATCAGGTAGCTGACGATAGCCAGTCCGAGAATAAGTAAATTTCGTTTGATATCCATCAGGATGGTTCTTTAGTTGTGGTTTGTTTCAGGCACTGGGTCATGCCCACCTTCGCAAAACGGGTTGCAGCGAAGTATTCTGCCGGTAGTCAACAGCAAGCCTCTGCCCGGACCGTGTTGGCAGATTGCTTCCTGTGCATAGTGAGAGCAGCTAGGAGTAAAGCGGCACTGGTTGCCAAAAAATGGGCTTAGTGTCAGCTGATAGAATCTGATAAAGCCCAACAAGATCGTTGACAGCACTGGCCGCTTTACTGCTTGTATCGGTGGACTCTTGATCATGTTTGGCTCTGGGGGCTGTTCTTCGATTCATGGTCTCTGTGTTTCAGGGCCAATTGATCGAACGATTTGTCAAGCAGGCCAATGAGTGTCCTGTTATCCATTTCGTTCAGACCGCCCCTGGCAACAATCACAATATCGATTATGCCAAGCGCTTCACACCTGTTGCGAAATACTTCACGACACAACCGTTTGACACGGTTTCGTTTGACAGCATTACCAACTTTCTTTTTGGATACCACCAGACCGAGTCGTGCGCAGTGTGTGAGACCACGCCTGCCCAGAATCAGGAGGCTTCCCGAAGAAACCCTGTATTCAGCAAAATCAAAAACAGCGCTGAAATCACGGGCCTGCAGAAGTCGTTGTGCTGACGTGTATCTGGATCCAGATACACGTGACCGATCCTCCTGCGCAGAGCCCAAGATGGTTAGTGAAATATCAGGCGCTCAGACGAGCGCGCCCTTTGGCCCGTCTGCGATTGATAAGCTGGCGGCCTTTTTTGGTGGCCATGCGAGAACGAAAACCGTGGGTACGTGCACGCTTGAGATTGCTGGGCTGAAATGTACGTTTCATGACTGAACCTGATTAGTAATATTCCGGATATCCGATGCCCCTTTTTTCCAGAATATGCGCCGCTAGGCGAGCCTGAAAAAGGGAGCGCGAATTCTATAGATTTTGCTGATCCCACGCAATTTTTAGTGTATCCGATGCTCCCCAGGCATTTTCCGGGGACTGCCCGGACCATTTATCGGTCCACCAGGGTTTAGTACAGACCTGCTCACAAGTTATCCACAGCCAATCAACAGCCGCAATCGCGGGACAGACAACAAATTAACCCTTTATTTTGATCGGAAAAATTCAGCAAAAAAGCCCTAAAGTGTTGAATATAAAGAACAAAAAACAAAGACAAAACATCCAGAAATTGACATGATCTTGTGGATAAGTCCGGTGTGCATGCGTAAAATTTGCTCCTCTGTGCCCAAACCAGAATAACGAAAACAGGGAGTCAAAAAGCAACGTGATTGTGTCCCACTGGCAAAATTGTGTAAATGCGCTAAAGAGTGAATTGCCAGCCCAGCAGTTCAATACCTGGATAAAGCCCATCAGGTTTGGTGAAGACGGGAAAACCCTCAGACTTTTTGCCCCAAACAGATTTGTTCTCGATTGGGTTAAAGAGCATTATTTCGATCGCATACAGGCCATACTCAGAGAGCAGCAACCGGATCGCCCGGATGCTGTCAAGGTGATGCTTGATGTCGGCATCCCGCCGGAAACCCATCAGGCACACCAGAACAGCGAGAACGCTGCCAGTGAAAAGGCAACGACAGCCCGGTTGATGCCTGCTCGTGATGAACCAGGCCTTGATATTGCTGCAATGCAAATGCCCACAACAAGGCCCACCCGGGAAACGGCGACAGAGGACAGCCTTGCGCTTTCCCGCAGTTCCCGAGGCAGCAGAAAGCTCAATTTCAAGGGAGAGCTAAACCCGAACTATACTTTTGACGCCTTTGTTCAGGGCAAATCCAACCAGATTGCCAGGGCGGCCGCTGCGCAGGTAGCCTGCAACCCGGGTGGAGGATACAACCCACTATTTATATATGGTGGGGTGGGACTCGGCAAAACTCACCTGATGCATGCCATAGGC
>JAURLQ010000115.1 GCA_030831125.1 Gammaproteobacteria bacterium | reverse complement strand
TATGTTGGTATTGCCTCTTCATTTTTTGAGGCTTCAAGTCGGCAGGGCCGACCAGACACCAATCTTATGCTTTAAAAGTGCTGTGGGCCAAGTCTTCATCGGCGGGTCGACTAACGCGGACCCCACACTGGTAATAAGTGATCTTCTGAATTCGGGTTCTGGTAGGGGCGTGCGTCAGTGCGCCCAGTGGATTATCAGGATTTCTTTGAAATCAGAAAGAATCCGGGCGTACTTGCGTGCCCACAAGAAATGACCATACTCTCCTCATGCCAGATTCCTTATCCCTTCCGGCCGCTCGGCACCTCATCCTCAAACAGCAGGGCCTTTTGGCCAGCAAGCCGCGCTGGGGCAAGGGCTACAAAGGAGCAATCAAGGCAGTGGCCGATCTGGGTTATGTCCAGCTTGAATCAAGGGGGTCAGAGTAACTTGATTTGCTCGAGAGATTGAATAAGGTGAATCAAGGAGCAGATCAAGTTACTCTGCCCCCCTTGATTTTTGATTTTTCAGTCAACCAGGGTAGTGCTGCGGCGGTAATGCATCAGTCGCCCCTTGCAAGGCGTTTCGCCCTTTTCTGCCTTGCCGAAGGTTTTGAAGCTGTGACTGAAACCCATGGCCTGCATGTGGCGGGTAAAACGCCCGCGATTACCCCGGTTGGGATCAGCGATGATCACATCACTCTGCTTTTCACTGTGGCGATTGATGAAGCCTGACACCAGTCCTGGATGCGCAGGTTCATAGAGCACATCACTGCCGATAATCAGGTCGAATTCTCCCAGCAGGGGATTTTCGGTATCCCAGTTGCCGGTCAGGAATTTGATGGGGGGCAGATTATTGGCCTTCAAATTCAGTCG
The DNA here is from genome assembly GCA_030831125.1 of Gammaproteobacteria bacterium. Taxonomy (GTDB): domain Bacteria; phylum Pseudomonadota; class Gammaproteobacteria; order Pseudomonadales; family Pseudohongiellaceae; genus CAILUG01. Next base: position 24,939 of record JAURLQ010000115.1, on the reverse strand, counting down.
CATGAATTCTTCAGCAAGGGGATGGTAGTCGGATGCCGTAATATCCACGCCAAGCCGGTGCAGCACGATACTGCTCAGACCAATCCCACAGCCTATTTCGAGGACCTTCATGCCACGCAGATCCATGCCGCTTACATGGGTAGCAAGTATCCGGGATGCAGGCCAGACCATGCCAAACAGACACCAGGTGGCAGAAGAGATACCGAGATCGGCAGCAATATTCTCATCGTCGCTGAACTGCTGGCGGTCGAGCAGGGTGCGCAGTGTGTACTCGTGCGAAAGCACGGAAACCGTCTGGCGACGAAGTTCGTAGGAAGACATGAAACCTCTGCAGGAGCGTAGAACGCGGATGCAGAGGAAGGGCTCAAAGACCAGTGCATTTGAATGACTGACAGGCAGTGTAACAGACGGGAACCCTCAAGTCCGGCCTGGTGCACCGATGTGTGATGTTGTGGAGGAAAGCGCAGCAGGGTGGCAGGAAGTGGAATAAGGTGGCCTTGAGTGGAGACAGATGTCATAAACCGGGCTGATCCGGTATCATGCGCGGGTTTTCAAGTGTTAAGCGCCCGTAGCTCAGCTGGGTGAGGCAAGCGTATTATGCGAAGCACAGCTTCGCGCGTAGCCGAACGACACCGATCTATGATCGGTGGCTGGAGGGATCTTGTCGTTGAAGATATTGTTTGACGAAGAAGTTAGCTACACATGCGAGTCGAGGGCAAGATGAAGTCTTGACCGACACGTGCGTCAGGCGCAGCCTGTGAGCACCTTAAGCGTAGCTTATGAGCATCGCTAAAAGCCTGCAGCTTAGATGTTGTTAATTAGTACATTGCCAGAAAAGTCCGCAGGACTGCCAGGTAGGAAAGATTACAAAAGTTTAAGCGCCCGTAGCTCAGCTGGATAGAGCGCTGCCCTCCGGAGGCAGAGGTCTGGGGTTCAAATCCCTTCGGGCGCGCCAAATAAAAACGGGGAGCAGAGGCTCCCCGTTTTTATTTGCTGGGACTGAAGGATTAGATTTGAACCCCCGGGTTCAGGCCGAGCGTCTACGCAGTAGATGCGACGCACGCGTTCGGCGGGGCCGAAAAGCGGCTTCCCATGGACCAGGTTGACAAGAAATGGTTCAAATCCGTCGCACCAGCATCTTCCTGCCCTTGATCTTCCCTTCACTCAGCAACTTCAGCGCCTTGCCGGCTTCCTTTCTTTCCACCGCTACATAAGCCACAAAATCAAAAATATCGATCTTGCCGATCTGGCTGCTCAACAATTTGCCACCCGCTGTCAGTGCGCCAAGCACATCTCCGGGGCGCAACTTGTTCTTGCGGCCCTCACTGATGCACAGTGTGGCCATGGCAGGCTCAGGTATGCGTATTGCTGCATCAGTCTTCGATGGCACTTCAGCCATCGACAGTTCCTGTTTCAGATAACTCGAAATGGCGCTGACCTTGGGTGCTTCGCTGGTATGGAACAGACTCAGGGCAAGACCTTCATTGCCTGCGCGTCCTGTCCGGCCTATGCGATGAACATAGATTTCCGGATCGGGAGAAAGTTCATAATTGATTACTGCCCCGAGTTCCTTGATGTCCAGCCCGCGTGCAGCCACATCGGTGGCAGTAAGAATGGGAATACTGCGATTGGAAAACTGCACCAGTACCAGATCGCGCTCCTTCTGCTCCAGATCACCATGCAGGGCCAGGGCCTTGAGGCCATGACCATTGAGTTCATCAGCCAGAGACTGGCATTGATCCTTACGGCCACAGAACACCACACAGGACTCGGGTTGATACTGTTGCAGCAATGCAATCAGAGCAGGGGATTTACCGCCTTTGTCTACCTCAATGAACAGCTGTTTGATAACAGTGTCGTCGTGCAGGCTTTCCACCTTGATATCGACAGGGTTGCGCTGCACGCTGGCACTGATGGCAAGAATTTCTTTCGGATAGGTGGCTGAAAACAACAGGGTTTGTCTTGTCTGTGGCGTGTGGCTGATTATCGCGAGAATGTCTTCCGAAAAGCCCATGTCGAGCATGCGATCGGCTTCATCCAGCACAAGGGTTTGCACCTGATCCAGTTTCAGGGTGCCCTTGGTGCAATGCTTGAGTATGCGTCCCGGAGTGCCCACTACGATCTGCGGGGGATGTTCCAGCGAGGCGAACTGGGGACCTATGGGTGTGCCACCACACAAGGTCAGGATCTTGGTGTTGGGAATGGGGCGTGCAAGACGACGCAGTTCCTTGCTTACCTGGTCTGCCAGTTCGCGCGTAGGGCAAAGTATCAGTGCCTGGGAATGGAATTTTGCCGGGTCGATTTTCTGCAACAGGCCGATACCGAACGCTGCAGTTTTACCACTACCGGTTTTGGCCTGCGCCTTGACATCCTTGCCTGCAAGAACTTCTGGCAGGGCTTTGGCCTGAATGGGTGTCATTTCCCTATAGGCCAGATCCTGCAGATTGGACAAAAAGGCCGGGGAAAGTGGCAGAGAGGCAAAAGCTGTAGCGGTCATTAGCGAAATTCGATTGGATGGCGAGCCTTATTGTACGGTAATTGCATGGCGATGACTGACATAACAGCATGTCCTCCATACTTCATGCTGGTGTGCAATCGTGTTTCTGGTTAAATTCTGTCTGGAACACAGTGCTGCAATGGAACAAGATCATGAAAGATTTCCCGCTGCTCGATCGTCGTGAAGTCCTCAAGGCCGGATTACGATTCAGCACAGCAACGCTTGGCATGGGCGCAGCCGGGGCTTTCGGACAAAGTGTGCCCTTCGCACCACCTGATTCCACCAAGGTGCTGGGTCCACCACCTTCAGCCCTTGGGCAGCGTTCCCCCTTTGAAACGCCTCAAAAATTTCTGCGTCCTGGTACAGCTGCAGCAGGCGCGTCTTTCACACCACTGGAAATCCTGCACGGCATCATTACGCCGGCTGATCTGCATTTTGAGCGTCATCATGCAGGTATACCCGTGATTGATCCCGGAAGTTTCGAGCTCATGATCCATGGTCTTGTCGACCGACCGATGAAATTCACCCTTAATGATCTGAAACGTTTTCCAGCTACTTCAAAAATCTGTTTCATTGAATGCTCCGGCAACGGTCGCCAGGCTGCATCACTGCCGGATGGATTGCCGGAAGACATCACACCGGGACAACTCGACGGCTTGTTCAGTGTCAGCGAATGGACTGGCGTAAAGTTGTCTACCCTGCTTGATGAGGTGGGGGCAAGTCGCCGTGCCACCTGGATGCTGGCTGAAGGACAGGATGCCGCCGTGATGGGGCGCAGCATACCCATGCGCAAGGTTCTGGATGATGCCATGGTGGTTTACGCCCAGAACGGTGAAGCGATACGCCCCGAACAGGGATATCCACTGCGCCTGCTCTTGCCCGGCTGGGAAGGTAATGCCAATGTGAAATGGCTGCGCCGTCTTGAAATCAGCGACGCGCCATTCATGATGCGCGATGAAACTTCAAAATACACCGACGCCATGGCTGATGGCCGCATGCGCATGTTCACCTTCGAGATGGCGCCCAAGTCGCTCATTACCAATCTCTCCTATCCGTATGTCATGCAGCGCAAGGGGTTTCACGAAATCCGCGGGATAGCCTGGAGCGGTGGAGGCAAAATTGCACGTGTGGATATAAGCCTTGATGGTGGACGAAACTGGGCTCGTGCAGCATTGCAGGAACCGGTGCTTGATAAATGTGCCACATGTTTCCGTTACGGTTTCGACTGGCAGGGTGAAGAACGAATCATCATGAGCCGTGCTACGGATGAACAATGCAATACCCAGTTGGGCTATGTCGATAATGAAGCCAATCGTGGGCCCGGCACTTCCTATCACAACAGTGCCATAAGACCCTGGAAGATCCATGCCGACGGCCATATCACCTTTGCGATGAAGGAGGTGGCAGCATGAACAGGTTGGGAGCAGGTATTTTTCTGGCTGTTCTGGGTCTTGTGGGTTGCGCCAGCACTTCCAACAACGCCCGGCAAGACTACGGTTTGGGACGTGTGATAGATGCTGCGGAAATTGCCCAATGGGATATCGATATCAAGCCCTCCGGTGAGGGTTTGCCTGACGGTGAGGGAACTGCGGCTGCCGGAGCCATACTGTATCAGCAGTACTGTACAGCCTGTCATGGAGACCAGGGGCAGGGCGGGACGAATGACAGGCTGGTGGCAGCATTTGATCGTGAAGTCAATTATTCGACCGGAAGTCCAACTCGGACCATAGGCAACTACTGGCCTTATGCAACTACCCTTTTCGATTACATTCGTCGTGCCATGCCGCACAATGCGCCCGGTTCACTCACGAATCAGCAGGTATACGATCTCAGTGCCTGGCTGCTGTTCCAGAATGGGGTAATTGCTGAAAATGATGTGATCAATCGCAGCACGCTTCCACAACTGCAGATGCCTGCAAGTGGTCTGTTTTACTGGAGTGATGAAGTAGTGGATCTGGCTACAGACTGAAAGTGCAGCCGCTCGGGGAAAATCCTGCTATTTTCAGACAAAAATGACCTCTGCACTGGCTATGCGTCGATAGATATCCAGCAGTCGCTTCAGGGGAGTCCAGTGGATCAGCAGGTTTGCCAATGCTTCCCATAGCGACACCCATGCCGCAATGATGAGCCCTTCAGCCAGTATGTGGGCAAATACTGAATCTGTGTCAGGTAGCCGGCGATTGAAGATGAATGACAGCACCAGTATGACAAGCCCTGCCAACAGGTAAATGAAGGAGGTGCGCAGCATGCGGGTCAGTTTGTGCTTCTGCAGTTGCTGCATGTAAATGAAGTACTGGGAAACGCTGTCTTTTACTCTCTGGTATAAACCGGGATCAGCGGGTGACTGGAAGCGAAAACTGATAACAAAGGGCACTTTGCCAATTTCGCTCACCGATTCCACCAGGTATTCTGCCAGTGCCGTGTTCAGATCCTTCTTGATGTAAGGGGCGTTCTGGTCGAAGTTGTTGTAAAGATCTTCCACCCTGTTTGCAGTTACATCAATGATGATGCGCTTGTCATCCAGGCGTGAGTAGCGATCCAGTATGCTGTTGTTCAAGGGTTACTCCGCAAGGTTGCCTCATGCCGACTATATGCTGCTTGCGGAATCCCGGAAAACGGATTTCAGGGCTACGGGCAGTGCTTACAGGATCAATTCTATTGCAGCCAGCAGTCGTGCGTCATCCGGTTCGGTAATACTGCGAAAAAGTTCGGTGACCTTGCCATTGCGATCCACCACATACTTGTTGAAGTTCCAGTTGGGCTGTGCCTTTTCACGGGCAAGATGCCGGAAGAGGGGATGCGCATCACTGCCCCTTACCTTGATGGTATCAGTCATCAGGAAAGTGACCCCGTAATTCACATAACAGACTTCTGCTGTTTTGGCAGCGTCATCGTCTTCCTGGAAGAAATCATCAGAGGGAAAGCCGATAATCACCAGTCCCTGGTCCTTGTAACGCTGGTACAGTGCTTCCAGCGCAGTAAACTGGTAGGTAAAGCCGCAGTAACTGGCTGTATTGACCAGAAGTACCGGTTTGCCGGCTGTTTCTGCGCACAGATCAATAACAAGGTCGGTGTGCAACTGGCCAATGGAATGGTCGAGCCAGGGTGCACAGGCGGTGGATTCACCGGCAGTGGTTTCCTGGGCCGAAACAGTGGGCGCAGCCAGATTCAGCACAATGCAAAGCAAGAAAAGTAGTCGCATGTCGGGCGTTTTCCTCTGTGGTTAGTGATCAGGGGTACGCAGGTGCAGGCTGGCAGGATCAACTGAATGTGATCTGGCTGCCCACAATGCCAGTATATAGAAAGTGTCAGGAGCAAACCCGATCATGATGGAAAATATCCAGGTTCACCTGTTGTTGGTACCTGCAAACGGGCTCACCATCGCCATGCGGACCAATTGATGCGTATAGCCATTCTGGGAGCAGGCTTGAGTGGTCTGGTATTGGCAGAGCAGTTGCAGGACTGTGCTGAGTTGGTCCTGTTCGACAAATCACATGGCGTGGGCGGCAGAATGGCTACGCGTCGTGCCGATGATTTTGCTTTTGACCACGGTGCACAATTTTTTACTGCACGCAGCAAGGCTTTTCGTCGCTTTCTGCTCCCTCTGGTCGAAACTGGGGTGATCGCCCAATGGGAACCCCGTGTTTTGACCCTGGCGGCCGGGGAGAAGCCCTACAAACGCGACTGGTTTGAGCCACACTATGTGGCCGTGCCGGGTATGACAGCACTCTGCAAGGCGCTGGCTGAACCACACGTACTGCAACTTGAATGTTGTGTTACAGGGATTACACCAGTAGAGCATGCTGGCATCAGAAAATGGCAATTGATGACTTCCGCTGGACCTGCAGGCGAGCCCTTTGACTGGGTACTCAGTACTTTGCCGGCACCCAAGATGCAGATGTTGTTCGAGGACCATCTGCATACATTTCCATTTGATGTGCAGCAGAGCCTGGCAGAAGTGGTTTTGTCACCCTGTTTTGCGCTGATGCTGGGATTTGCTGCACCGCTTTCCCTGTCGTTTGATGCGGCCAGAATTAAACATCCTGTACTTGACTGGGTGAGCGTCAATAACAGCAAACCTGGCAGGTCAGCCAGCACTGCGTTGGTCTTGCACAGCAGCGCAAGCTGGGCCCGGGAGAATACAGATAATGAAAAGGATTGGGTGGCAGAGCAGATGCTGGCAGCCTTTCAATCAGTTTTGCCTGCTACACTTCCCGCGCCTCAGTTGCAGGTTTTGCACCGTTGGATGTATGCATCAGTGGAACAGCCTCTGGAGCACAGCAGCGTTCTTCAAACAGGTGTGCGACTGGGATTTTGTGGCGACTGGTGCACAGGCAGCAGTGTAGAGGCGGCATTTACCAGTGCCATGCATCTGGCAGCGCAACTGAAAACGCAGCTTTGACTACGTTTGTAAGAGCAGGCATGGAATTGCCGTATCAGGGAAAGATCGGTTGGCTGCGATCCATGGACTGGTATTCAGTGCCAAGCATCAGGTCACTGGCCAGATTTTCATCCTGGCAGACAAACTGGAAGGTTTCACCAGGTGACCAGTCCATGTAGAAACCGGTTGACCAGGGGCGGGTGTAGGCACCGGGATCGTCTATCGAAATGTCGTACTGTAACCTTTCTACCGACAGGCGGGTATAGCGCTCAATGATATGCAGCTGGTCTGTGTGTGGAGAACCGTCGGAGTCGAACCACATTTTTTCATTGAAGCCCACAGTGTCAACCACCAGCGTGTCGCCTTCCCAGTGTCCAATGGAATGCCCGTGATAGGTGGGTGTCAGGTTTTCCGGATGTCCGCGTCCATCCATCCATATTTCACTGTAGTGCCGTGGTCCACCGGTAGGAAAAATGTAGATTTTCTGCATGTCCGGAAATTCCACAAAGTCGGTGCCATAGGCAGTTGCCACCGTGCGTGCAGCAGCTGAGGGTTTGCAGCGTACGTAGGGCTCGAAGCGGGTGCGTGAACGTGCCGCAAAAAGTGCCTTGGCCCAGGGCTGATAGGGAATTTCGCTTTCGCGGATTTTCGGGTAATTGGTCGGGTCGTTGGAGGCCTGCTCGAAATCGTTGTAGAAGATGATGGCGCCTTCCGGGATTTCATCGAACAGTCGCAGCATGGGACGGGATCCGAAACCTTCCCATTTGCCTATCATGCCGGGTACTGAGCCCAGAATGGGATGACCGTCAGGTCCTCGCGGGGGTGGTGTGTTGCCAATGACTTCGGGGCGGGGTGAGGAGCCGGCAGAGACAGGTTGCAGGCCGTTGATGTCCACGCCACCGCCCTGGATACGTTCCTGCTGGGTAAGTTCCTGTGGCTGTTCTGCGGTTTCTGCAGCAGGACCGCAGGACTGTAACAGCAGGATAAGGCTTGCAAGGGCAAGGCTGATTCCAGTCAACCTGCTATTGAGGCGCATAGTTCAGACATTCCCGAAATTGTGCAGACACTGCCCCTGCCAGAATCCGAAAGCAATGGTCCTGACAAGCATGTGCAGGATATGCGTACTACTCTCTGCGCAATGTAAAAACGCCAGACGTCCCGGCCTGGGTCCAGGTGCCGGAGATGGTGCGATTGGCGTAACCCAGATCATCTTCATTCAGAGCGCCATCGAGTACTGCGGTAAAAGTATTACCTGCCTCATCAGTCCCGGTACCTTCCAGACGCACTTTCCAGCCATTCGCCGAATCCAGCATAGCCTTGTTGATGGTAACCTGGTCAGGAAAACCCGGGTTGATGTTGCCGCTCAGAGCAGTATCGCGCCATACCAGTTCAACCACGACCTGGTTACGCTCACCATTGACGGGACCCCAGTCGCCAAGCCAGATGCCATCCAGAGGATGCCCCTGCTGGGCATTGGCTGACAGTGGCAGCAGAACCAGGAAACCGAGCAGGGTAGTAATGTATTTCATAATGTCTGTCTGCAATTGCGTTATCAGGGGATGATGGAGCTGGTTCTGTCTATGCCGGAGCTGCCTTCGCCCACCATCAGCTCCTGTGCAAGATTGCCGTCCTGACAGAGAAACTGGAAGGATTCCCGGTCGGGCGTCCAGCTCATCAGCATGCCTGTGGAAAACGGGGCGGTATAGGCGCCGGGATCGTCAACGATCATTTCATAGGTGGCCGTGTCAAAATCGATACGGGTGATTTTTTCCGTGACATGCAGTTTGGTGGTATTGGGCAGACCATAGGCATCTATCCAGCCACGCTCGTTGAAACCCACGGTGTCGATAACCAGCGTGTCTCCTTCCCAGTGTCCAACGGAATGGCCACCATAACTGGGGTCCATGTCTTGTGGATGCGGTCGGCCGTCCATATAGATGGTGCGGAAGGAATGCGAACCACCGGTGTGGAAGATGTAGATTTTCTGCTCATCAATTGCCTGGACTATGTCGGTGCCATAGGGCACTACGATATTGCGGTAGGCTCCTGTTGGTTTGCAGCGGCCATAGGGCTCGATTTCATGCTGCTGCCGCCACAGGTACAACTCCCGCGCCCAAGGCTGGAAAGGCACATCAGTAAACAGGGGTTTGAGGCCTGAAGGATCTTCCCGGTCCCAGCGGTTCATGTTGCGGAGCGCTGCATGTTCCTGGATGTCCGGTACTACCGAGCGATAGTCACCACGGTTCCATACACCATTCTCGCCAGGGATTGATTCAAAACTCACTTCGCCATTGGGCAAACGTGGTATGGGCCTGACTGATTCAGCCTGCTGGGCATGCACCAGGGTGGAAAGCACAGGTAAAAGAAGTGCTGCAGCCAGTTTGGTTTTGGAACGCATGGTGGTTCTCTCCCACATTGTCAGCTATGAATAATCCGCTTGCGATCAGCGGCCGTTGGTTTCGCTTGATGCGGCCCCGAGTCTCAGGCCCGTATCCGCCCAGGTAACGGAGCGTGCATTCATGCGCGCACTGCCATCACGGGCCAGAGAGCCTTCCACGATGATTTCATCACCGGTAGAGAGCGTGTCGCGATCCCAGCCCTGGTTACGGACCTGCTGCGGCGCGCCCATTTCAAAGCCCCAGTTCACCAGCTTCCCGTCTTCATCCGGCACATTCAGGTAGATCCACACGTGCGGGTTGGTCCAGGCAATGCGGGTTACACGCCCCTGGATAGTGATTGGTTTGCTGGAATCGAATTCTGCAGCAAAAGAATGGTGCGCGCTGGCCTGGAAAGCAGTGCCCAGCAGGGCAGCACTTGTTGCAGCAATAAGCAGTTTAAATGGGGTTTTCATGGTCATTTCCTCCGGTTTCTTGCCCTGTTTGCCTAATCCAAAAACCCGGGCGTAAAGTTAAGGTCAGGGGCGGTTGTCCTGACAAAAATAAGTCGGCAGTTCTGCGTTAGGCACCCATTTCATATCCCAGCTGGCGGTCCAGGTACGGGTGTAAGCGCCCGGATCGTCAATAGTCACTTCGTAATGCAGGGTATTCTGGTTGGGACGAGAGTAGCGCTCAATCAAATGCAACTGCGGCGTATGTGGCAGGCCGCCGTTGGAAAACCAGAATTTGTCGTTGAAGCCTATGCTGTCGATAACCAGCGTATCACCTTCCCACTGGCCAACGGCATGGCCCCAATAGACAGGATCTTCAGCGCTGCCCTCCGGGAGCCCGGTTTGCTCGCGGCCGTCCAGAAATATCGTGCGCCAGTTCTGGTTGCCACCACCCCAGAAGTTGCGTATGCGCTTGTGTTCCCTTTCTTCGAGCAGCACTATGCCATAGGGCCTTTGCCAGATGCGTGGACCTGCCTGTGTTTTGCAGTCGAGGAACATGGGGTCGTGCTTGAGGTAATTGCTTTGTCTGTACTTGTAAAGATCACGCGCCCAGGGCTGGAAAGGTGCAACCTTGTCAGCATCTGCCAGCTCCTGCAGCATGCCATTGGCATCCATGGGAACGGTAACGCCATCTTCAACAAGTGCAATTTCAGTTGGGTAGGCCCAGTAACCACCTGACTGACCCGGCGGGGTGCCCAGGCGAGGCTGACCATCGGGCCATCTCGGCGTAGGCGCATTCGGATTGTCGTATACAGGTGGTTCATCAGGCGCAACGGTGAATACACGCTGCCCGGATGCGACTACAGTGACATTGTCACCCCAGATCTGACGACTGCCGTCACGGGCAACTGTGCCGGAAATATTGATAATGTCGCCGGGTTTTACTGTATCTGAAGTCCAGCCACTGCGGCGCAGGTCAAGAGTGCTGGCCAGTTCAACGGCCCAACTCTGGGTTACACCATTGGTTTCGACTTCCACAAACAGGTGTACGTGTGGATTCAGCCAGTCCACTTTGGAAACGCTACCGCTTAGTGTCATTGATTTGTCGGGATCGAACTTGGCACCAATTACATGGTGCGCGGCTGCCTCGAAGGTGCCGGCAGTCAGTCCTGTCAGAATGCCGAAGGTGGCCAGGGCCAGTCTGGTCTTGCTGAACATCATGCTTTTCCTGCTACTCATGTTATTGGAGGTGTTTTTCAACCAGGTTCTGTTTATTGCCGCGTAATACTGAAATCGCCGCTCTGTCCGTTCACTTTCCAGGTGCCTGCAAGCGTTCTGTTGTAGGTGCCCAGATCGTCAATCGTGCCTTCCACGTCATAACTGACTGCAGCGCCGGAAGCATCTTTACCGCTGGCAACAAAATGCAGACTCCATTTCATGGGATCTACACTGCTGGAACTTAGAGGAATTGCGTTGGGACCTGGATTGACTACGCCGGTGATCTCTTCGCCGCTCCATTCCAGAATGACGACTACGCGATGGCGGTTGGCTGCATCAAGTCCCCAGTCGCCCACCCAGCTGCCGGCCATTGGATGACCTTCCTGTGCAACAGATATATTGGCGACTGCCCAGCCGCAGAAAATAAGAATGGCCTTACGCCAGGATGATCCCCTCGACAACATTATGATTTATCCCCCCCGGGCTTGATTGTGCTATTGCAGTGGCAGCACATCGACATGCATTCTACTTATTGTTGTGAAAATGCAAAAAGGATTTTTCGATAAAAATCAGCATTGAACCGTCCGGTTCGGTTTGTTTGAGAGCCGGTCTTGTGCCGGTTTATGCAAATCAAAAGGCCAGTGTGATTGCTGTAACACTTAGGTTGGAGGACATGTGCTTCACAGGCCGGGCAGCGTCTGTCGCCAGCATGGATGCTGGCGTCAAGCCTGCACGGATGTATTTACGGCGTGTCGCAGCATGGCCTGTGGAACTCATGTCTATTCATGGAAATTTTCGACTGCATTACTCCAGAAACCTGATCATGGACATGAATCCTGATTTCTTGACTGGGACAGCAATGACGCTGTCCCTCTTGATACTTTATTCGCTGTCAAAAGACAGGGGAAAATTACCGTCATAGGGTGGCCAATTCGGCACTGGCTGGGTAGGGGGAGCATAGAACATTGCGCCGTGGACATGGCGAATCAAACCATCCTCGATACTGATCGTGTGGGTAAAATGATTGCGCCAGCGCTCGTTACCGGGTTGACGCACGAACACCACCGACATCATGACAATTTGTTGTTCCACATCCACCACCTGCACGCGTCTGGCTGAAATCTGCGCAAGCCCGAAATCCCCGGCAGTACGACAGTCGCCCCTGCCGTTGAAACCGGTCTGTCCGGGAGCCAGCTCACCACCGAAGGTCGGGAAGCCGTTTTCGCGTCTTGAACAACCGGGATGGCCTTTGATGACTTTGCTGTTCTTGGCGATGATGCCGTCAAAATAGCTGTTGGCAACAGCAATCAGGTCATCGCGGCTGTAGCGCCGGTCCAAAGGGACATAGCCTTCATTGGGTGGGTTGGCGAGCAGATTGTCCACATCGAACACAACACCACCGGGTTCACCGCTGATCCCGACGTCATTCTCCCTGCCAATATGCCATTCTGCTTCGGTTATCTTGTTGTCCTTCACTTTCAGTCGCAACGCAACCACTGCAGGGCTGCCGTTTTCATCCAGCAAACCGAAGTAGCCGGCAGTACTGCCCACCGGATCGTAATAACGACGCTGCAGTTCACCAAGTGCAGTAACTGTGCTCCAGAGGCCTTCATCATTGGGTGTGACTATGGAATTTTCAGTCTGGCGGAAACCGTAACTCAGAGGTGCCTGACTGGCATCGTTGGCCACCACGGCATTGAGGTACTGGTCCAGGAATCCGGCCAGGCAGCTGCGATCACAGTCCTGGGCCTGTGCAGTAAAAGTACAGCTGAGCAACAGGCAAGCAAGGAGATATCTGGTATTGCGCATGGCCTTTCCTTTTTCTTGTTGTGAGGAGGAGTGGTGATTCTCTTATTGCCCCGCAGGTAATTCAAGCACAGGGGAATCAATAGGGTAGAATCGTATTCAAAGGGGGCTGTCCAGAGGACTATACATTGAAATCTTTGAATAATTACCTTGTTACCACCGCAGTGCTGAAAAGCAGGCCGCTTTTTTCTGGTCAACTTGAATACTTCCTGCATGCGGGCATAGTGTTGCTGGTCCTGTGTTCATCCGTTACGGGTGTGCAGGCCCAGGATCAGAACAATCCCTTCGCCTGGGCCTACCCGCCACGGCAGTCAGACGATGCACCTGCCCCCACTACCTTTGATGACACGCCACACCGGATGCCCGGCAGTGAAAGGGAATATGTATTCAGTGACATCGGTCGCTACAGTCCCGCCGACTGGCATCCAGAATCGCATCCACCAATGCCGCCGATCGTGGCCGAAGGACGTGAACCGGTCCAGGCCTGTGCCTTCTGCCACTTGGCCAACGGGCAGGGCAAACCCGAAAATGCCGGGTTGGCTGGTCTGCCTGCAGTGTATATCGTGCAGCAGATGAAGGATTTTGCTGCAGGCCTGCGAAATACGAGTGACCCGACTCTTACGACAGTGGCCAATATGCTGCCTTTTTCAGTGAATGCCACTGAAGCCGAGATGCTGGAAGCCGCCAACTATTTTGCCAGCGTCACGCCCCGTAAATGGATAACCGTGGTAGAGGCCGAAACGGTACCCGGCACATATATAGCTTCATGGCTCTATGTGGCGCATGAAGATGGCCGCACCGAGCCGCTCGGGCAACGCATACTTGAAATGCCGATGGATTTCGAACGCACTGAATGGCGGGATGACAGTTCGGGTTTCATTGCCTATGTGCCACCAGGCAGTCTTGCAAGAGGAGAAGCGCTGGCGCGTTCCGGTGGCGATGGTCGTACGCTGCCGTGCAGCAGTTGTCATGGAGATGATCTGAAAGGACTGGGGCCGGTGCCAGGAATTGCCGGTCGTTCGCCAAGTTATCTGGTAAGACAGATATATGATTTCCAGACCGGCTCACGGCGCGGCTTGTGGTCGCCACTCATGCTGGGTGTAGTGGAAAATCTGACAACAGCAGAAGTGATCGACCTTGTGGCCTGGGTCTCTTCACTTGATCCGTGAATGTTGGGTCGCTGGTATCAGAGAACCTGGTTTACACCAGGCTCTTTGATTTCTGCTCAACACCATCGGTATCAGCAAGAAAACGCTTGTCCTGCCGGTTGTGTTGATTTCTCCGGATTTCACGTGCTCTGAATCTGTTGAGGGCGTTCTTGAGACGGGCTGCACATTGCCTGATTGCCAGATACATGTCCCCGGAGGTGGAAGTGATCACCATGGAAGGAGTCCCTGGCAGAGTAACTACAACCCGGCATCGCTTGTCTGTGCCGCCACGAAGCCTGCCGTTGATATCTTCCAGTCGTACCTCGACATTATTGATCTGATGATGTCTTGTCAGTATTGCGTCCATGCTGGTGATTACCTCATTTTCAAGTGCTTCGCTGAGTGAGAATCCGCGTGCCTGTATGTGCATGCCCATGTCGACTTTCCTCTTCGGTTCAAATGAGTCAACAGTCTAGTCTCGCGGGATGCTCAATTAAAAATCGGAAATTCAATGTTGTTCATTCGGAAATACCGAAGAATAAATCTGGGCAGAGCAAGATGGTTTTTCCAGACAATTACATCGCTTGAATCAGAGCACAGTGTAAATCAACATGTAATGACGCCTTTGATTATTTCGATTCAGTAAACAAAAACCCCGGCATTTGCCGGGGTTTGATTGTTGTGGAATGAAGCAGGAATTACCTGCTGACCTCGATCCGTGTTCCACCTCCAGGACCACTGGCGACTGCAGCATCGGCAACCACCAGCTTGACCCACAGGGAGTTTTCATCCTTGTAGTACGAGGTGGCATTGGCGCTCTTCAGCGCATCCAGACTGCCCAGTTCAACACCTGCAACAGTATTGGAAAATCCGGGTAATTCAAAAATTACCCAGGAGCCGTTGTCCATCTCGCCCAGGGTAAGAGACAGGTTCTGTCTGGCAGTTTCCAGTCTTACTTCTGCCCCGCTACGTATGGTGGCCTGCCCGGTGTATTCAAAGCGCCTGCCATTACGGCTGAGCATCACCGGGTCTGTAATGGGGCCATTGCCGAAGCCGAAATTACCTGCGATGCTGAAGCGACCCATGTCGCCCTGACATACGGCAGCGTTCCATGCCGGTTTTATCTCGCAGGCTTCCTCGTCGGAAGCGATGCCGTTGTCGATAACAATGTAGGAATCGGGGATGCCGCCCACTGATCCGTCCTTGTCATGTATCGTTGCACCTCTCCAGGCATTACGCCTGCCAAAATCTGAAGCCCATTTACGCACAACCGGAGGAAAACTCACCCGTTTGGCGTTTACGAACTTCGCGCCTTCGATGGAATTCTCCGTGCTCATACCGAAACTGGTATACATAAGGTAGGAAAGCGCTCCCGCATCGCGTGTGGTGTTCGGCTCGTAATTAATGAAAGTAGTATTGATTACATCATGACGTAGATCGTAGTACTCGTAGCCACGGATAGGGAAGTCTGCCATGTCGTTCGGCAAGCTGCGTCCATAGGCAATTTCATCCGGTGTGCTTGGGTTGCCTATGTTGTCGGTTTCACCCACAAACAGCGAGTCGATGACCTTTGATGTGTATTCGGTACGACCCACCGCAGCAGCTGCATGAGTAAAACCTATAGCACTATCGGCCACCTTCAGATTCGTGAACAGATGCAACTCGCCACGACCCCAGACACCGCCATTGCGGTTCTTGTAGCTGGTGAAATTCTCGAAGTGTGATACCAGCGGCTGGCTTTCAGGGTCTGACGGATCGGTATAGCCAACATGGTAGTTGCTGCCAACTACACTGAAGGTATTGTCGGGATTGGGGCCGCGGTCAAACATGAATCCGTCAAAATTCGAGTGGGCAGTATTGCCGCTGAACTCCCGCACATTGGTGCGACGCGGCCAGGTATTTGCGCTTCTCTCGGTGCCTTCGAATGCGCCAATTGGATGAACAGGCAGGGCAAACCAGTAACCGATCGCATCTGAACCGGCAGCTACATTGTCGCGATAACTGTTGTCGGGGTTGGTAATCCAGAAAGTTGAAGCAGTGTTATCTGATGGAAGCAAGACATGCTCTGAGCTCTGGCCATTTGATACAGGGCGGCCCGGAGCGAGGTTGGTAGGTTCGCATGCCAGGGTTGGGTTGCACTTGGTCTGGATGCCGAGGTTCCTGACAACCTGGTTGCCCGTTTCTACACCGTCTTCCATGAAGAAGCAGTGGCCCACGGTGTTGTAGGTAACGTTGTTTTCTACCAACAGGTTATCCGTGCCATGAATGGTCACGCAACGATTGAAGGTATCGTGGATGGCAGAGTTCCTGATGTACTGTCCTGTTACATCGCCGTTGATATGCCAGTGGATCGGATAACGGGCGAGGGTCAGATGCTGGCCCATACGGGTCAGCTCAATGCCGGATACCGTCATGCGGCTTCCGGCCATCGCCATGATGTGACCGCCAAAGTAGGATTCTTCGGCATCGGCAGAAGCCTGCACCTTGATATTGCGTGTCAGCATGCCCACTTCGCCACGCTCATCCACGCCATAGGTGATTTCACCGAAATGCATGTACTGAAGTGGCGAATCCAGGGTAATACGGTTGCGCCTGATGGACCTGATCACGCGGGTTTCGGCCTGACGCGGATTGAAATCGGTGGAGGCCAGCACAATTGTGTCACCTGCGCGCCAGCCGCTGGCATCCAGTACATCAATACGGGTACTGCCGGCTTCGGCAGTTTCCGCCAGTTTTGTCCAGGAATTTTCGCGGTTGCCGTGGAGGTTCAGGTGGCCACCCATCATCAGGATGCCGCGGTCACCCATACCCATGATATTTTCACCGGGGACCTTGTCGGTGAGCGTGATGGTTGCGTTGCCCCTGTAGGGATCGCTTTCAGTGCCAATCTCAAGCTTGCCACGGTTCATGATCCACTCGGTGGTGAGTTCAAGTTCCGCACCATCGGCAAAAGTAAGCGTGCCATCGAGATTGATACCATTGAGCGCCGGTGGACTGACATCAAGTACGACTTCCATGCCTTCGCCGATGGTAACCACATCGCCCTCTGCAGGTACTGCCCCGCCTGACCAGGTGGCTGGATCAGACCACTGCCCGCTGTTGGCTGCAGCCGGTCCAGTACCCTGTGCCAGAGTGGCTGCGGCTCCGCCAAAGGCGAAATATGAAAAAAGAACTGATATCAGGATTGAATGACGTTGCATGCGCATGGACCCTTGTTTTCGTAATTGGCCAAGTGGAAATCAGACGTTGGAGAATAGCATGTTTCCTCGGGCAGAAGTCCAGTGCAGAGCCCCGATCAAACCGACTGCAGGATCATGCTTTGTTATACTTCAATCCTTTGAGAAGTCCCAGGAACCACAACATGCCCGTGCCAGAGAGGAAATCTTTCCCAACCCTATATGCGACTGGCCTTCTCCTTTGCCTGGGTGTCGTGCAGATCACGCTGGCCGAGGCAGATGAGCTGGCCGTCCCGCAGCAGCAGGCGCCCGTTTCTGTCGCAGAAGCGGAGACCATGGGGATGACAGGTCAGCAGGTCTACAGCAACGTTTGTATCGCCTGTCACACGCCCCCCGGCGTTGGTGGTGCTCCGGCGTTTGGCGAAGCTGCTGCCTGGGCACCGCGCATAGCAAAGGGTATGGACACACTTGTTGACCATGCACTGAACGGATTCAGCGGCCAAACCGGTGTGATGCCCAGAAAGGGCGAACGTCTGGACCTCACTGATGCAGAAGTTATTCGTGCTGTGGAATATATGGTGGGGGAGGTTGCCCGGTAGGCTGATGTAGCCAAAAATGTAGCCAAACACGATCACGTGAATATGAGATCAGAACCTGAAGCAGCAATCCCCAAGAAGAGCATGGCTGATTCACTCGGGAAATTCGGGTTTCTGTAGACGATGGGAGAGCAGGACCAGTCGGCCCGCAGAGCGCGCGTTGTACGGACGGAAGAGCACAAAACTTTCAGCTCGCCTTGTTAATCGTCCTCACCCTTTGTCCCGGGGCATCAGCGACATCTTTCTGCGGTCAATAAAAAACCCCGTGCCCTTGCGGGCAGGGGTTTCCTGTTGATTGGTGGGGCGGCGGAAGCTTAACTAAGATAATAAGATGCTGATATATAACAATTATGTAATTTTTATTGGGTAATAGTACTGCTTTAAGTACTACTAAAACTAGAAGTCATAACCTAGATACTCAGTAGTTTAGTTGCATAAGCCCCTCTCTCTTCCATGCGCTGAGCACCGAAGCCGTTTCGGTATGGGAAAAGGCGGAAGGGAGGCTGACTCCAGAAAAACTTCCATAAAAATGATCGGCAGCCAGTGGTATGCGGCTAGCACAAGTCTGCCATTGTAGTCAGTATTTCAGACAGAAGTGCCATTAGCGCACCTTGTCATTTGGGATCAGCCAGGACATTCAGCGTATATACGCATTCACTCCGTACAGCTCGACTAATTACTGGAAATCAATGTCCAGTATTGCACCCCGCTGCAAACGGGAAATTATAAAACCGATTGACAGTCGGTTTTATAAGCATGCATACTCCCCCTACGTTATTTTCGATATGCATTCTTGCAGGAATGCTGCGTCCGTCGCTCCGGTATTACATGAAATTTCTAAAAATCGGCAAACCTTGTTGCTGGTCCCGCTGGCCAGCAGGCTTGGCTATTTTATTGTTATGTGTCCAGTCCTGGCCTCTTTTTGCACATGGAGTTGCGGAAGGGGATGCGCGTTTTCTGGAGAATGTGAGCGGTCTGCAGTTCATCCCCTACCTGTACCTCGGTGCCAAACACATGGTCACTGGCTACGATCACCTGTTGTTTCTGGCCGGGGTGATTTTTTTCCTGCACAGGTTTCGTGATGTTGCACTCTACGTAAGTCTGTTTGCTGTTGGCCACAGCATCACACTGCTGGTGGGCATTCTGGGTGGGATACGCGTAGATGCCTACATCGTGGATGCCGTTATCGGTTTGTCAGTGGTGTACAAGGCTTTTGAAAATGTTGGTGGGTTCAAACAACTGGGCTGGAATCTGGATACCCGCGCAGCGGTTTTCCTGTTCGGGCTTGTGCATGGCTTTGGTCTGTCTACCAAACTGCAGGATTTGCGCCTATCGGAAGAGGGAATGGTACCAAACATTTTGGGCTTCAATATTGGTGTGGAGCTGGGGCAGTTTACAGCCCTGGCCTTGATTCTTCTGGTGTTTACCTGGTGGCGTCAGAGTGATTCATTCATGAAGCGAGCTTATCTCGCCAACATGGTAATCATGACTGCCGGTTTCCTGCTGTTTGGCTATCAGTTAACCGGATATATCACATCAGCATGAAAGTGGCTCCCTTGATGGTAGAGCGAGGATTGAAAAAAATATGAAGCAGGAAGATAACAAGACTGAAATGCCTGAGATGACATCCGGACCCAACATTGTGCGCGGAGTGCTGTTGGCAGCCGCTGCCGCATTCGCAATATTGGTTACTGTTGTTTTGCCGGCTGAATATGGCATCGATCTCACCGGGTTTGGCAGGCTTCTGGGCTTGAACGAACTGGCGGCACCATCCCGCACCATTACCATTACTGATGTAACAGGTGGCAATGAACAGCTCAGGGAAGTCGCCATACCTGATACCGGTGATCCGGTTCCGCTGCCTAATCCTGCGGTTTACCAGGATGAAACAGCTGGGCCTGTGACCAGAACGCTTGAGGTACTCATTCCCGCCGAGAGAGAAACAGAAGTCAAGGTGCTCATGCAGACAGGAAAGGTAATTGTCTTTTCATGGGCAACTGATCGAGGGGATTTGTATGTGGACTATCACGGGCATGATCCGGCTGTGAGCGCAGACTTCTGGGTGCGTTACAAGGAACAACAGGAAGGGGATCAGGGAAGTGGTTCACTTACGGCGCCGTTTGCTGGAGAACATGGCTGGTACTGGCTGAATTACAACGAGCATCCGGTAACTGTCACTCTGACTGTAACGGGGTATTTCGACGACATCATCGATTATGGCATTTTCTGACAGGCAGTTTGCAGGTACAACTATTATGGAAGTCTCACTTAAAAAACCTTTGCGACTTGGCGATCTGGAACTGGAAGTACTTGAATACCTTTGGGTGCATGGTGAAGGCACTCCCAAAACTGTTCATAGCCACATGCAGGATTGGCGTGACAACACCTTGAACACAGTTCAGTCGACACTTGACCGTCTGTACAAGAAGGGAATACTGGAACGGAAGAAAATTGCTTACTCCTTTCAATACACATGCAAGTACAGCCGGACTGAAATCCTTACCTTGAAAATAGGCGATCTGGCAGAGGAACTGTCAAAAGGGGAAACCAGGGAGCTGCTGGCTGCATTCGTTGAGTTCACGGCGAGACTGGAAGAACCCAGAATAGCGGAACTTGAAGCAATGATTTCAGCCCATCGCAAGAAACAGGCGAGGAAAAAACCATGACTTCATATGTCGGTCTGCTGCAGCAAGGTCTGTTCTACGGTTTCCTAACAGTCCTGCTGGTATCCACTGCTATTGCCGTTTTGTACACATATTGCAGATCCCACTTCGAGAGCCTGTCGGCGGAAGCCCGAGCCACTTTGTTGTTCAATCTTTGCGTACTCCCAGTGGTAGTCATGGCCTTGCTGTTGCTGTCGGCCTTGTTACCCTCATTGCTGCAGATATTGGGAATGGGAAGTGACCATTGTGAAGGACACACTGAAGGGCATATACATTTTTGCCTTATCCACCGTCCGGCCTTGTTGGACAGTTGGTTACTTTCAGGTAGTGCTTTCGTATTTCTCGGCATGCTCACTGCAATTGTCGGCAACATATTGGTCGACGTGTCCAGAAGCTGGCGCTTTCGTAAAGTGCTTGCGAATTATCAAACCGTTTCTGTCAGGGACAGTGTACATGTGCTTGCCAGTGATCTCCCCATAGCCTTTTCCTGGGGTATCTGGTCTCCGCGCATCATTGTTTCAACAGGCTTGTTAAAAGTACTTTCTCCTGAAGAAAGAGCAATTGTAATCGCACATGAAAAGACTCACATGAGTAGACGGGATGGATTGTTCGGGCTAATGGCGCGTGCCTTTTCCATCGTGCATATTCCACAGATACGCAAACATTTACTGACTGATTGGCATTTGGCCAACGAACAACTGTGTGACAAGACGGCTGCAAAACTGACACAAGACCCTGGAGCAGTCGCTGAATTGTTATTGAAGATGGAGCGCCTGTATCAAGCGCATTTCCCGTTCAGGGGCGCGCCTGTGCTCGGCGTCATGGGTAACGATTCCAGCAAGCTTCCTGCACGTATAGAAGAATTACTGAAGCCGGTTGCTTCCGAATCTTGCGTCTCCTGGTTATTGCCCTGTGCTGTGCTGGTAACTCTGATGCTGTTTGGCGTTCATGACCAGATACATGAAGCGTTTGAACATGCACTGGGTTTGTTGATTGATTAAAGGTAGAGACATTTTGTACACAGCAAAATCAAACAAACATGTTGTATTCCGGGTATTGAATACAGGGGCATGCCTGTTCCTGCTGCTGTGCTTGTCCGGTTTTATTCAGGCGCAGCAATCGCAGCCGATGGTAATCAGTTTGACTGAGGCTGTGGGTAGTACCCTGATGTCCAATCCTGCACTGAGAGCCGAAGGGCACCTGTTGCGGGCACAAGAGGCACGTATCCTGCAGACCAGCATTAAACCTGCACCGGAACTGATGGTGATGGTTGAAAATGTACTGGGTTCCGGTGAGAACGATCTGCTGCGGGGAACCCAGACCACTTTGAGTGTGGCCTGGATTCTGGAGCGGGGTGTGCGGGAGTCGCGGGTAGCTGCTGAAAGTGCCACCCTTGATCTGCTGACAATAGACCGGGATGTCAGTCGACTGGATGCTGCTGCGGAAACTGCACGGTTGTATCTTGATTGCCTGGCGCTGCAGACAGAAATGCAGAATGCCGTGGATGCAATTGAGCAAGCTGCGGCGACAGTCACTGCCGTGGGCATCCGGGTTGATGCAGGTGCAGTTCCTGCTGCAGAACTTGCACGTGCGCGGGCTGAACTTGCGCGCCGCGAACTACTGCGGGAGGACATCGAACACGAAACACTGGCCGCCTATCACCGCCTCGCAGCCCAATGGGGCTTGGTCACGCCTGATTTTGCAAGTGTAAGTGGTGAAGTCATGGTGTTACCGCAAGTCCAGGCATTCCCCGACTTGCAGGCTCGCCTGAATCAGAACCCCGACATCACCCGTTTCCTTTCCCAACAGCGCTTGTACGAAGCGCAACTACGGCTTGCCCAGGATAGCCGCAAGGCTCCATGGCGGGTTTCTGCTGGTGTCCGCCAGATAGAATCGACCGGGGATCACGCTTTTGTTTTTGATGCGAGTGTGCCGCTTACTAGAGCAGGCAGCAATCGCGGACGACTTGAAGAAGCACGCGCCAATCTTGCGCGCACTGAAGCTGAAGAAGAGGCTGAGCGCGTGCATGTGGGGACAGAACTGTATGTTATTTATCTTGAACTGCAGCATTACATGGAAGTAGCTGCTGCCCTGCGGGACACCATCATTCCCTTGCACGAAACTGCTCTTGCGGACACCCAAAACGCTTTTGAGCAAGGGCGCTACAGTTATCAGGAACTCTTTACTGTGCAGGGCGAGCTTCTGAATGCGCGCAAGGATCTGGTTGACGTATCAGTACAGGCGCACCGTCGCATGATAGAGATCGAACGTTTTACCGGCCTGAGCATTGAGGAGAACCAGCCATGAAAGTAAAAACACTGGTACGCGGAAGGCAGGCGTTATTGTTGTGTCTGACAGCACTACTTGTCGCCTGTTCAGGCGAGTTGCCCATGACGGCTGTAAGTGAAAGTGAGGCTATTGATGCGGATTACCCGCGTGGACCTAACAACGGACGCCTGTTGACGGACGGAGATTTTGCCGTGGAACTGGCCATCTTCGAGACAGGTGTGCCACCTGAGTTCCATGCATGGGTTACGCGCGGTGGCAGTCAGGTGGCACTAAGTGAGGTAAACCTGCGGGTGACACTTACGCGACTGGGTAATGAAATTAATCTCATCGATTTTGCATCTGTTGGTGACTACCTGCGTGGCAATACTGTCATATATGAACCTCATTCCTTTTCTGTGGATGTGGAAGCACATTACCAGGGTGCCAGCCACCTTTGGCGCTACGACAGTTTCGAGGGGCGTACCAGTATCGCACCGGAATTGAGTCGGGCCTTGGGTCTGGAAACCGCCATCGCAGGACCAGCCGTACTTGAGCAACAGGTGGAAGTGTTCGGCAGCATAGTGGCGAATTCGGATTACAGTCGCAGCCTTCATGCCCGCTTTGATGGGCTGGTCAAAGAAGTGCATGTCACGATGGGGGAACGCGTCACAGAAGGACAGCCTCTGCTGGTCATCGAAAGTGACGAAAGCTTCAGACCCTACACGCTGAATGCGCCGATCAGTGGCCTGATAACCCGCCGTAACGTCAACCCGGGTGAACAGAGTGACGGCAGGCTGCTGCTGGAAATTGTTGATCCTTCCCAGGTTTGGGCTGAGTTGGCCATTTTCCCGCTGGCGCGAAGCCAGGTACAGGTGGGTGCCAAAGTCAGCATCACCCCGGTAGGTGGAGGTGAGCCGGTCATGGGTACCATCGCGTCTTTTGCGCCTGCAGTGGGAGCGGATCAGTCGCTCAAGGCGCGCGTGCGCCTGCTGAACACTGAAGGGCGTTTTGCACCGGGTACTTTCGTGGGCGCCAGCATAAACACTGGTGAAATCCAGGTACCGCTGGCTGTGCGTCGCGAAGCACTTCAACCGTTCCGTGACTTCACCGTTGTTTTCGCCAGGATCGGTGACGAGTATGAGGTACGCATGCTGGAACTGGGACGCCAGGATGCAGACTTGATTGAAGTTCTGGGTGGTCTTGATACCGGAACTGAATATGTAACTGCCAACAGTTACATCATCAAAGCCGATGTAGAAAAATCTGGCGCCTCCCATGATCACTGAACTTAAGGTGTATGAGTAATGCTGGACAGACTGATTCAATTTTCACTCGCCCAACGTGGCCTGGTATTGTTGCTGGTTGTCATGTTGTGCGCCCTGGGTGCCTGGAACTTCACCCGGCTGCCAATTGATGCGGTACCTGATATCACCAATATACAGGTCACAGTAAATACACCCGCTCCGGGTTTTACTCCGCTTGAAGCTGAACAAAGAGTTACCTTTCCAATCGAAACCGCGATGGCTGGTTTGCCGCGTCTGTCCTATACCCGCTCTGTGTCCCGCTATGGTCTTTCTCAAGTCACTGTCATTTTTGAAGATGGCACGGATGTGTATTTCGCCAGACAACTGGTAAACGAGCGAATGAATGCCGTGAGAAGTGAACTGCCACAGGGGCTGGAATCGGAGATGGGTCCCATTGCCACAGGCTTGGGTGAGATTTTCATGTTTACCGTTGATGCCGAGCCTGGCGCCTTGAATGCAGATGGCAGTCCGATAACACCTATGGATTTACGCACTGTGCATGACTGGATCATCCGGCCCCAGTTGCTGCGTGTTCCCGGCGTGGTTGAAATCAACCCGGTAGGTGGCTACAAGAAGGAAATCCTGGTGGCCTTCGACCCTGCAAAGCTGCTGGCCTATGGTGTAACCCAGCAGCAACTTATTGATTCTTTGCAACGCAGTAACAACAACCGTGGAGCAGGCTTCATTGAGCGTAATGGTGCACAGTGGTTACTGCGGGTTCCAGGGCAGGCAGCTTCACTGAAAGATCTGGAAGCTGTGGTGATTGGTTCAGTGGATGGTGTGCCCTTGCGCGTCAGTGATGTGGCAGAGGTAGGGCTCGGACAGGAATTACGTTCTGGTGCCGCTACCCAGAATGGCCGCGAAGTGGTGATGAGCACAGTGTTCATGCTGATCGGTGCCAATAGTCGCACCGTCGCCAATGCAGTTGCTGAAAAACTTGTAGAAATCCAGCAAAGTTTGCCGCCTGGCATTGTTGCATTGTCTGTCTATGACCGTACGAAACTGGTCGACAACACGCTGGCAACGGTGGAAAAAAACCTCATTGAAGGTGCCCT
>JAURLQ010000114.1 GCA_030831125.1 Gammaproteobacteria bacterium | reverse complement strand
TGGATGACGAAGAGCTGGACGACGAAGAGCTGGACGACGAAGAGCTGGACGACGAAGAGCTGGACGACGAAGAGCTGGACGACGGCGAAGATGATGAAGATTATCCGGAAGACGAGGATGAGCTTGCAGAGGACGATGACGCCGACGAAGATTCTGAAGAATACGATGATAATTACGAGAGCGAACCGGCGCTTCTGGAAGGTGCCTACCAAAAAGCTGCCAGTCATTTTCAGCGCCAGGATGAATCCGATGAAGAACGGATGGAGCCTGGCTTTGGTGAGGATGAGCTTGATGAAACCTTCGATCCGGATGAATTCCTGGAAGATTTCAGCGATGCTTTCGACGACGAATCCGAAGCCCCCGGGGAAGATGAACAACAGCTTCGTGCCGAAAATCGTGAATCATCAGGTGAAAGGAATGTGCCGGAAATATCCCGGGTAGAAAAGCGTTCCTTTTTTTCCAGAACGCTTGGCAAACAGGATCAGGCAGAGCTGTTCCGTCAGGAAGCAGTAGAAAAACCGGAGCCGGAAGAGGAGGATGAAGCACCGCAAGAAGTCATCATTCTCAATGTCATGGCTCGCCCTGGCAGTTATTTTGAAGGCAACGACCTGGTGCCGGTGCTGCAGAATCAGGGTATGCGTCTTGGGGACATGAGCATATTCCATCTGCATGGACAGAATAACGAAAGGCAGGTGCTGTTCAGTATGGCCAACATGGTCAAACCGGGTACTTTCGATCTTGCAGCAATGGATGATTTCACAACACCGGGTGTCAGCTTTTTTCTGCAGTTGCCCAACCGCAACGGCAACATGGCAAGTTTCGAGTGCATGTTCAAGGCTGCTACTGCTCTGAAACAGGCCCTGGATGGGGAACTCAAGGACGAACACCGCAGTGTCTGCACACAGCAGACGATTGAACACTGCAGACAACGCATCCGCGATTTCGAACTCTCCCGGCTGACCCGCCGCTAAGGGGCGCCAATGCCAGCACAAGACAAGGCTGTTCAGGAGGAGCTGGCCAGCCTGCGACAAGCAATTGAGCACCATAACAGGCTCTACCATCAGCTTGATACTCCCCGGATTACCGACCAGGAATATGACCGCCTTTTCCAGCGCTTGCTGGAGCTGGAAGCGGCATATCCCGACTTCGTTACTGACGATTCTCCTTCTCGAAGAGTAGGCTCGGCGCCTTTGTCAGATTTCAGACAGGTCAGACATGCCCTGCCTATGCTCTCGCTCGATAAAGTGAACAATGAGGAAGATCTTGACCGGTTTGATCAGCGCCTGGTCAAAAGACTGGGTAACACAAGCACCATTGTTTACAGCTGTGAGCCGAAGATAGACGGAATAGCAGTAAGCCTGCTATATGAAAACGGTATTCTGGTCAGGGGAGCAACCAGAGGTGATGGCACAACGGGTGAGGACATTACCCACAATGTCAGAACTGTCCAGGATATCCCGCTGCGCCTCCATGGATCGGACTACCCCGGGACCCTTGAGGTAAGGGGTGAGATTTTCATGACGAAGTCAGGCTTTGCTGCAATGAATCGTGAGGCGCTGGGCAAGGGTGAACGAATCTTTGTGAATCCCCGCAATGCGGCCGCAGGAATGATGCGCCAGAAAAATTCAAGAGTCACTGCAACAAGACCACTAACCATGTTCTGTTATGGCACGGGGCTGGTTGAGGGTGGCAATCTGCCTGATGCCCTCGATGATATATATACGCAGCTGGAAAAGTGGGGGCTGCCGGTCAACCCCCTGCGACTTGCGGCAACAGGGATAGAAGCTGCCTGTGGATACTGCAGGAAAATTCTTGGCCAGCGCGACAGTCTGGATTACGAAATTGATGGAGTGGTTCTCAAGGTCAATGGACTGAAGCTACAACAGCAGCTTGGCATGAATGCCAGAACTCCCAGATGGGCTGTGGCTTTCAAGTTTCCTGCCGAGGAAGTTGCCACTCAGTTGCGGGATGTCGAGTTCCAGGTTGGCAGAACCGGTACGATTACTCCGGTGGCACGTCTTGAACCTGTGTTTGTAGGAGGTGTTACTGTCAGTAATGCCACATTGCATAACATGGATGAAGTCAGAAGACTCGGCATCTGCATTGGTGACTGGGTCATTATTCGGCGGGCAGGGGATGTAATCCCCAAGATAGTTCAACTTACATCCAAACCGTCCGGGTACGAAAGCACATCAGGGGTCACAGGACATGAAGTGCAGAAAAAGGCAATCGAAGCTCCGGAGCATTGTCCTGTCTGTGGATCGCCAGTTGTCCAGGATGAAGGTGGTGTCTTGTTGCGCTGTTCCGGCGGGTTGATTTGCCGTGCACAACTCGAGCAATCCCTGATTCATTTTGCCTCTCGCACTGCCATGGACATAGAAGGGCTTGGTAACAAGCTTGTTGAACAACTCGTCAGGGAAGGGTTGGTTGGATCGATTGCTGATATCTACAGGCTCGATCTGGACAGGTTGCAGAATCTCGAGCGCATGGGGCGCAAATCTGCCCAGAATCTGCTGGATGGTATAGAGCGCAGCAAGTCGGTCTCTCTGGCAAGATTTCTGTATGCCCTGGGTATTCGTGAAGTAGGAGAGGCAACGGCGCTGTCGTTGGCAAATCATTTTGGCACACTGGACAAAGTCCAACAGGCATCTGTGGAAGTGCTGGAAAGTATTCCGGATATCGGACCTGTGGTAGCAGGCCGAATCGCCGGTTTTTTCTCCCAGCCTGCCCATCAGAATCTGATCAGGGAACTCCTGGACGCAGGTGTTTGCCCCCGGGAGCAGCTGTTGCCAGCAAATGACAAACTGCCGCTGGCCGGACAGACCTGGGTTGTTACGGGCACCCTTGAAAGCATGGACCGCAATGCAGCCAAGGCCCGCCTTCAGGCTCTGGGCGCAAAAGTCGCTTCTTCAGTTTCTGCCAAAACAACCTGTGTTGTGGCAGGGCCGGGGGCTGGCTCCAAACTGGCTACCGCAGAAAATCTGGGTATCAATGTAATAGACGAGGCTGAATTCCTCAGCTTGCTTGAGTCTTCGGCAGAGCCTGACTGAGTGGCCCGGGCTTGGCAGGAGCTGTCCCGGCTGCACACACGGCAGGACAGCCGTCCGGTATTCAGGTAAAGTACAAGCCTGAACAGGGAAACTCTGGATAACCAGCAAATTCCGGTTGTACTGATGATTCATGCCAGACAGATAATTGCAATTTCCCTTGTGTTGCTTCTTGCAGCCTGTGCCAGCACACCTCCTCAAAACACCAGTAATATCTGCAGTATGTTTGAAGAACGGCGCAGTTGGTTCAAGGCGGCCCGCAAGAGTGAAAGGCGCTGGAATGTACCCATGGAAGTTACCATGGCTTTCATGCGACAGGAGTCTTCCTTTGAAAGCAGGGCAAGACCCCCGCGGACCAAACTGCTCTGGGTGATCCCCTGGAAACGCCCATCAAATGCATTCGGTTATGCCCAGGCACTGGACAGTACCTGGAATGACTATCAGGAATCAGCCGGAAACTGGGGTGCCAAACGATCCAATTTCGAAGATGCTGCAGACTTCATTGGTTGGTACAACAATCATTCTGCGAATCGTAACCGACTGGGCCGCAACGATGCCTACAACCTGTATCTGGCCTATCACGAAGGCAGTGGTGGATACAGCAGGGGTACCTTCCGGAGCAAACCCTGGTTGATGGAAGTGGCCGAAAATGTTCAGCGCAATGCTTCCGTCTATGAACAGCAACTTGCCGGATGTGAGAAGGATTTGAGCAGAAACTGGTTCATGAGGCTGTTCTTTTGAGTTGGTGGGGCAAGCTGATAGGTGGTGGTCTCGGCTTTTTGCTGGGAGGGCCTCTAGGCGCCATGCTGGGGGCATCCTTCGGTCATAACTGGGATCAGGCAAGATCATCAATGGGCGGCGCCGGTTATGGCGGCGAAGACGTCAACGTTGAACGTATCCAGATGGCCTTCTTTACGGCCACGTTCAGTATGATGGGATACCTTGCCAAGGCTGACGGTCAGGTAACCCGTGACGAAATAGCACTTGCTGAATCTGTCATGCGGCAGATGAATCTTGATGCACAACAGAAGAAACTGGCTGTCAGGTTGTTCGACAAGGGTAAACAGCCAGGATTTCCATTCGAGGAAGTACTGGACCAGTTCCGTACTGAGTGTCATCGACGTCGCAACCTGTTGCAGATGTTTCTCGAAATTCTGGCTGCCACAGCACTGGCTGATGGCAGCATTGTTCCGGTTGAACGAAAAATACTCCAGGCATCAGCATCCAGGCTCGGATTTTCGGCGGCCGAATTCAACCTTATTCTGCAGCGTCTGCAGGCCGGGCATCATATGCATCGACAGCCGGAGAATTCGGCATCGGCAATTGCGGATGCCTACAAGTTGTTGGGTGTGGACAGACAGTCAAGCGATGAGGAAGTCAAAAAAGCTTACAGACGTCTTATGAACCAGCATCATCCTGACAAGCTGGTGGCGAAGGGCCTGCCACAGGAAATGATGGATATGGCCAACCGGAAAACCATGGAAATCAAGTCGGCTTATGAGCTGATCAAGAAATCCCGATCGAAAACGTAGGGGAGTACATCAGTGCGCCCGTCCATCAGCAGCAAATCACTCCTTTCAACGAAAAAAGCCCAGCAGCTTTGGGGCTGTTGGGCTTCATATCATCAAGAGAGATAAATGATGCCAGGACCACAAATCATTTATCTATGTCATCAGATCATCGCTTGCCGTAAAAGTTCCCCTGATTCAGAAAAGATTCAGAGCATCTGGATGTCCAGCCCCAGCTTTTCCAGCTCTGCCTGTTTGCTCTTGTTGCTCACTATACCGTAGCTGGCTTTGGCTGGATCAAGGTACTCGTGGGCAACACGTTTGAGGTCATCAATACTCACTTCCAGAACCTCCCTGCGGAAGCGGGCTCGTTCTTCTTTGGTACGACCGAACAGTTCATTATGAAAGGCCTGCTTGGCGCTGCCAGCCGGAGATGCCGGTTTGTCCAGGCTGGATATCACCCCAAGAATGGATTCTTCCAATTGACTGTAATCATGTGACTTGTCCTGTATCCAGTCTATGCAGCGGAAGAAATCGTCAATCGTCTCACCAAGGCGCGGGTCGCGGTAGGAATAGAAGCAAAAGGCAGCAGAGCCACTGTCCTGGCTGGCACCACCACCGTATGCGCCACCCTGTTCACGTATGGCCCTGTGCAGGTAACCATTGCGCATGAAGCCGGCGAGTACTATCAAAGCAGCGGCATCAGCATGGTTACTGGGTACAGTAGGAAAGGCGAGTGCACAGAAATTGACCTGGGTGCTGGTCAACCAGGCGACCCTGGTATTTTCCCTGACTGGTGCGAGACTGAAGCAGGATTCAGAAACTGTCGCAGAATCCCTGCACCAGACTTCACCAATGGCTTTTTGAAGGGCTGCACTTTCGGCAGCTTCAGAAATCAGCAAGAACTGCGGGGTGGCTGCCAGTATACTGCGGTGGGTTTCCTGCATGGCTGCGGCAAAATCCTTCAGTGTCCTGTCATCATCAAGTGAACGCACCAGATTCTTGAGAGATCGGATCCCCTCCAGACCAGAAGACTGGTAGCCCAGTAATGCCAATGGGCTCAGGTGACTTGTGGCAGCTCCCATGGCCAGACTGTGTCCATGTCCGGTAATACTCTGTTCCCTGCGGCCAAGGATCTGCTGCATCAGTTCCCTGATTCTGCCGTACTCGTCAAAACGACAATGATGCAGTGTGTCATGCAGCAGTTGCGTGAGCGCGCCCTGTTTGCGATAGAGCGCCTTGCTGGACATGACCAGATAGGCCATGACCTCCTGTTCGTTACCTATGCGGCTGCGCATTGAGGTATAGACATTGATGCCGCCACTGATGGACGACTGCAACTGCTGGATATCCAGATAGGTACGCTCCCCGACACCCAGTTCAGGCATGCAGCTGGTGTAATAGGGCAGCATGGCAATCTTTTCATCTGACATCTGCGGAAGCGCCAGAATAATCTGCTGGTAACTTAAGCCGTTGGTGCCCTGATCATAGGCAGTAAGCTGCAAGGATCGTGAAGAGACGGCAATGGAAGATACACGTGATTGTGGCCATTTTATTTCCGCTGGCACATCCGATAGTTCAACTTTCGGCAGCAGTGATGCATCAGGATCCTGGTTCTGTCTCTGTTGAAGGGCGTGCGCCTGTTCAACGATGCGCTGCTTTTCTTCAGTAGTGAGTTGCTGTCTAATCTTTTCGAGTTTTGCTCTTTCCCCGGCTTCCTGGGCTGCACTCAGACTGGTGTCGGGATTCACTGTCAATGTCAGCCGATGCGGATTATCCAGCAGATATTCCCGGATCAGTGCCGGAATGAAATCCGGGTTCTTTATTTCTTCCTTCAGTTTGTCCAGTACCGGATCAATATCCAGCAGTTCTATGGGATCGCCTCGATGGGTGGCAGTAGAAAGGGCTGAAAGAATCAGTTGCAGGCCATAGGGATAGGAGTCACCACTGATTTCCCTTTGGTGGAGTTCGAGCGAATGCAATGCAGCTTCCACCATATCCTGAGGTATACCTTCGTCAGCCACTTTCTGCAAGGTATCGAGTATCAGCGATTCAATGGCATCAGTACTGTCATCATCAGTCCCTTCCAGACCACAGATGAAACTCATTTCCCTGAAGCTGTCCTCCAGTCCGCACAATGGAGAAGGGGATCTGCCCAGGGCAGAAGTTTCAAGTGCATGCAGCAGCGGACTGGCACTGTTGTCCAGCAGCACCGAGCTGAGCAGTTGGGCCTTGTACATTTCCTCAAGATTGAAACAGTGACCCAGTAGCCAGGCCATCACTACATGACTCTTGTTCGCGGTTTCCTCTTCATCTAGAGGATAGACAGCACTGACTTTTTTAGGTGCGGTATATCGTTGCTCGTCCTCAACTGCGATGTGAACATCAAGTCTGCTGAATTCATGCAGAACAAGTGCTTCGAATTTCTGTTGGTGTTCCAGTGCAGGAATATCGCCATAGGTCATGAAGATTGCGTTACTGGGATGGTAGTGGGTTTTGTAGAAGGACTTGAGCTGTTCATAGCTCAGATCAGGAATACATGCCGGTTCGCCACCACTGTTGTAATGGTAGGTAGTGGTCGGAAACAACTCTGCACTCAGTAGTTGCCAGATGTAACTGTTCGGAGAACTCATGGCACCTTTCATTTCATTGAAGACCACACCCTTGTATTCGAGTGGGCTTTCAGGATTTTCCATTTCCCGGAATTCAAGTCGATGTCCTTCCTGCGCAAAATCAAGTTCATCCAGATTGGAAAAGAAAACTGCATCCAGATAAACCTCAAGCAGGTTGTTGAAGTCCTTGCGGTTCTGGCTGGCAAATGGATAGGCTGTCCAGTCGCTGCTGGTGAACGCATTCATGAATGTGTTCATGGAGCGACGGATCATCATGAAAAACGGGTCGCGTACAGGAAAGCGCCGGCTGCCACAAAGCGCGGTATGTTCCAGAATGTGGGCAACACCGGTTGAGTCCATTGGTACCGTGCGCAATGCAACCAGAAATACATTTTCAGGGTTGTCGCTGGCGAGATGGAAATGCATCGCGCCAGTGGCAACATGTTCGTATTCTTCTACAGTCAGATTGAGGGTGGGCAGGAAACGACTGCGCTTGAGCTGGAAAGTTGTATCCGATTTGCCGGAATTCGGGGATGCTGTGCCGGTAGACTGCATTGGCTCTGTTTCTCTTCAAATAATTGCAGGCATGCTAATTCGGATGCTGGATGAGCACAACCTTGGGGTGGCGTACCTGGCAACTCAGACCACCAACAGAAGGCGTAATCCTTCAAGTTGTATACTGGCCTGGCTGTAGCATTGCTGCAGAGTTGTTTTCTGTTCCTTCAGATAGTCAATTTCATCATCCCTGACTTGTGGATTCACTTTTTGAAGTGAAAGCAGACGGTCAATTTCCGCATCAATACCCTTGGTCATTGTGCTGGTATTTTCTGCCACCAGATCTGGCAACTGTTTTTCTGCAACCCGCCTGCCCAGTGTGTACAGCATCTGGATCAGGGGCTTGCGCTCGTCAAGCAGCAGCCGCAGGTGGATCCGATCCAGCACGTCACTGCGCTCATCAATCTGTGCCGCGGTCAAGGACTTGCCAATGCTGCGTTTCTGGCTATCGACCACACTTCTGATGGTGCTTGCTGGGAACCATCTTCTTGCCTGTAGCTGGGGCGGTGCACTCACAATAACCCGGTAAAGACATTCAAGCACAAGCGTACCCTGAGGCAGTCGCTTGTCTCTCAGGATACCGGCAAAGGCTTTGCCATGATTCTGTTGCAGCACAAGATCAATCGTCTGCAAAACCAGGGGATGCAACCAGTTTACAAAGGGCAGTTCATCACGCACCAGTGCCTGCTGTCTGTCGAGAGTCCAGGTCAATCCATCGTCCGGGATCAGGGGGAATGATTCCAGCAACATGTCATCTGTCAGTCGGACTGTCCAGGTGCCATTGGCATTCTCTTCGCAGTCGAGCCCGAAATTCTCGAAGGCATGCAAGAGGAAAGGACCGGGGTGTGACTTGCTCTCCAGTGACTTTATGGTATTGAGTGTGGCCATGGCCTGTTGTGGACGGCAAGAATTCATCTCCAGAAGCCGGTCACGTCCTTCAGCGTGTTGTTGCAACAACAGACTGTTGAGTTGTGATCCTTTCGCATGCAGTGCAGCAACTGATGAGCTGCTTTCCGGCATTGCAAGTGCTTCATCCAGGTTGGCGGATACCTGCATGGCAACCCGGGCTGCGACCGGATTCGGCTTGCTGAATATGTCGAGCACCTTGTCGTGGAAATCCAGCAATATTGCGCTGGCAGTATTTGCAAAGCAGGGCACATGAATCTGGATAGTGTGTTGCTGTCCTATACGATCCAGCCTGCCGATACGCTGTTCCAGAAGGTCGGGATTGCGTGGCAGATCGAACATCACCAGATGCCTGCAGAACTGGAAATTACGGCCTTCGCTGCCGATTTCAGAACACACCAGTATTCGTGCACCTTCATCAGGGTCGGCAAACCAGGCTGCCGCCCTGTCACGTTCAAGCAAACTGAGCTTTTCATGAAAGACAGCACTCGGAATACCCCGATGCAGTCGTAACCAGGTCTCCAATGCTTCTGCTGTCTCCATGTTGTGGCAGATCAACAGGAACTTGTCGCGACGGTTGCTCTTGAGCAGTTCAACCACCCAGGGTAGTCGCGGATCTGCCTTCAACCAGGCGTCTTCCGGGCAATGTTCTTCCGGATACAGTGAATCTGCCAGAGTTTCATACAAGGGTGGAGTCTCCAGTTCTGCTCTCTGCAGGGCGCGTTGGGGAAAACCACTGACATTGCGTCTGGTATTGCGGAACACAACCCTGCCGGTACCGTGTCGGTCAAGCAGGGCATCCAGGAGCTGCCTCGCAAGTTGTTCCATGCGATCTTTGTCTGCAGTTGTACCCAGCTCTGACAGCAGCACCTGCAAATCTGCATCTGTAGCCTGTTCAGTCAGTTTGGCAAGCAGAAGTGATTTTTCCCCGGGAGTGATTTCACTGATGCTCTGCAGAGGATCAAGCAAACTGGCAAGGGCGTGATAATGCTGCTGTTGTTCAATAAAACCATCCAGATCATGAAAGCGTCCGGGGTCAAGCAGCTGCAGCAACCTGAAACAGGATGCAAGACCGGACTGGTCCGGTGTTGCTGTAAGCAGCAGCACAGCATTGATGCTTCCTGCCAAGGCGGATGCCAACTGCCATGCGGGATCATCATCAGACACATTCCTGAGCAACTGATGGGCTTCATCCATTATCAGCATGTCCCAGGGTGCTTCCAGCGCCCTGGATTGCCACTGCCTGTCCGATTCAAGGAATTGTCGACTGCAAAGCACCAGTTGGGCACTTTCAAAAGGGTTTCTGTCCTCTGTTTCGGTCAGTGCTTCACAACGATCCTTGTCGAGAATGGTAAAGCTGAGGTTGAATCGCCTGAGCAGTTCTACCAGCCACTGATGCACCAATGGCTCGGGCACTACTACCAGCACTCTGCTGACAAGACCACTGAACAGTTGCTGCTGCAGAATCAGGCAGGCCTCAATTGTTTTGCCAAGGCCCACTTCATCACTGAGCAATACACGAGGAGCCGGTCTGCGGGCAACTTCGTTGGCAATGTAAAGCTGGTGTGGCAACAGGTCGGTGCGACCACTGTATAGCCCCAACAGGGGGGAGCTTTCTATCTCGTACTGGGTTTGCAATGCCTCTCTGCGCAATCTTGACCATGCAGCACTCTCAAGTTGCCCTGCTAGCAGGCGCTTTAGTGGCTGGCTGAGTCCCAAGCGTGCCGAGAGAGAGGTTTCTGGCAGCAAAATTTCAGCACCCTCTGCATCTTTGGTGAGGTAAATCAGGAGCCCTTCATTTTCAGTCACTTTCAGGACTTCAAGTTTGCGCTCTTCTGTATCAGCAATCCTGTCTCCCGGGTCAAAGTAAATGCGGGTGAGCGGCGCATTGGCAAATGCGTACTGGCGGGTTGTGCCGGATGCGGCAAAGGCAAGTGTGATGCTGCGATGGTCTACTTCTATGATCATGCCAAGACCAAGTTCCGGTTCGGCATCACTGACAAAGCGTTGTCCGATTGTCAGACTTTCTACTGCGATCACCAAGGGAGGGTTCCGGGAAAAAGTGCGCATGGTACGGAAAGTGGCGAAGGCTTGCCAGTCAATGACCCCAGCAATTCCGCAATCGCCCATATGGCCCACTATTTCAATCGTATACCCGGGCTCCGGTACCATCTCGGCAATACCCCGGGATGACTGTGGCCCGGCGCTCTGCTAGATTCAGGCAATAAACAACAAATCCATATCCAGGGGGTTCAATGTCAGGGTTCAGGACGTTTTTGCTGGCATCTTCATTATGTACGCTTATGGCACCGGTCAGTGTCTGGGCGCAACTGGCCAACGGCTTTGTACCGGTTACAGACGAATTGCTTGAAAATCCTGACCCGCAGGATTGGCTGATGTGGCGACGCACCCAGGATGGTTGGGGCTTCAGCCCATTGGACCAGATTGATCGCACCAATATTGCTTCTCTTGAACTGGTCTGGAGCCAGGCGCTCAACGAAGGCACTGTCCAGGAAGGTACCCCCCTTGTTTACGATGGCATCATGTACATGCCCCATCCGGGCGACATGGTGCAGGCACTGAATGCTGCTACCGGCGAAACCCTCTGGGAATACAGACGTGAACGTCCTGAAGACCTGCTCGATTATCTGGCTTTCTCGGACACCAACCGGGCGCTGTCTATTTATGGTGACCAGATCATATTCACGACCAACGATGACTATATTGTGGGTTTGGATGTACGTTCCGGTGAAGTGAGCTGGGAAACACAGATTTTTGATTTCCATACGCATCCTGTACAGCAGAGCTCCGGCCCCATCATTATCAAGGGCAAGGCGGTTTCAGGCAGGACCTGCCAGCCTCCGGCCGGGCCCGATGCTTGCGTGATTACAGCGCATGATCCGGAAACCGGAGAAGAGCTGTGGCGCCTCAATACCATTGAACGCCCTGAAGAGGGTGACAGCTGGGGAGATTTGCTCTGGGAAGCCCGCTGGCATGTAGGGGCCTGGATGATGCCAAGCTATGATCCGGAGCTGGATCTGATCTACATGGGTACTTCTGTCACAGCACCAGCACCCAAATACCTTCTCGCTGGCAACGACAAAAACTACCTTTACCATAACTCCACATTGGCCATTGATCCTGATGACGGCCACATAGTCTGGTATTACCAGCATCTGGTTGATCACTGGGATCTTGACCATCCCTTTGAAAGACTATTGGTTGATACACTTGTTGCACCTGATCCTGCTGAAGTGGCATGGATCAATCCTGTCATTGACCCTGACAAGCAATACCGTGTTCTGACAGGCATCCCTGGCAAAACCGGGGTGGTCTATACCCTGGATCGTGAAACCGGTGAATTTCTCTGGGCCCGCCCAACTGTGAAACAGACAGTAGTGGGCGATATTGATGGTACAAGCGGTGTGGTTACCGTCAATCCCGACATGCTCTTCCAGCAGGCGGGTGATACGCGTGAAGTGTGTCCGTCGGCGCAGGGTGGAAAAAACTGGCAGGCCGGGGCCTACAGCCCGCAAACCAACATGATGTACTACAGTCTGCAGAACACCTGTTTCGATGTAACTGCCATACTTGAGGAGCCAGACCAGGAAACAAGCTATGGCATCATCGGGCGCGAAAAACTGGCGCCAGATGCACCAGGACTCGGCAGTGTATATGCCATTTCAGCGGCTACCGGCAGAACTGCCTGGATTTTCAACATGCCGGGTACGGCTCTGTCGTTGCTGGCAACGGGAGGCGGGCTGGTCATAGGGGGAGATATTGAAGGCAATGTCCGTGCCTTTGACCATGAAAGTGGTGAAGTGCTGTGGGAGATCAATCTGGGCTCGGCAGTAACCGGTTATCCTGTTACCTATGCCGTGGACGGCAGGCAGTATCTGGCGGTGAGCACGGGGCCTTCGGTTACGACCAATAACCAGCGCCGTATTTTGCCTGATTTGAAGGTCAACAATGAAAGCAGGCTGTATGTGTTTGCATTGCCTTGACAGGAAATAATGTCGCAAGGGTCCAATTTTCCCGTAAAGCAGCTTTCTGCAGAAATTCAAACTGTTGTTTTGTCAGGCCATATGGAACCTTGCGTCAAATGGGCCTAATTCATATTATCCGTCCGGGGTCCGCAACCATAAAGGCAGATGAAACAGATTCGCCATATCAGACCTGATCCAGTGCTGACACTCAGCCTGATACTCGCAATGTGTGTGCTGTTTTTCAGCAATACACTTGCTTCACAAGGTGCTGCACATCCGGACAGACAGAATAACTACACCAATACTCAAGGGGGATAAATCATGAGTTTCAAGACCATAGTGGCATCGCTTGATTCCTATGAAATGGGCAGCATCGAGCTCAACGACGACCTGAAACATTACGCGTTTTCAAACATATTTGATGTGGCCAGCAAGTCTGCGCCCTATGAGCGGGTCATGGTTGTGTCCAATCTGGACTACTGTGCAGAAGCTGTCAGGGCGGAAGGTGCCTCGAACTGGTATATGGCGCCCCATGACGAGTTTGCCATAGTCATGGATGGTGAAATCGAGTTCGAATTCCATCAACTCACCGACGAGGAAAAACCCACGCACCCGCAGGGTGCTGCCAAAATGGCAGCAGACCCCAAGGGACCTCGCATGGGCAGGGTGGTAGCGCGTCGTGGACACGAAGTGCTGCTGCCTGAAGGATCGGCATATCGCCTGAAAGCCGCCAAGCCCTCCGTATGCATCATCCAGACCTCAGTCGGCCCTGAAAGTGTCGAGAAATGGTCTGAAATCTGCGTGTTGTCCTGAACTGAATTTGTGAGGAAAAAATCATGAGTACTGCAACTACAGAAAGTGTCAAAGTAATCGCTTCCGAGCCGGACCCGGTTCTGGGTTATCGCAAGTTCCAGTTTGGCAGCTTTACCTTCGCACGAGATGCCTATTTTGTTCATGTGGGCTGGCCCAAGGGTACCCACACCATAGAAGTCGATCGTTTTTTGCGGGCCATGGTCCGTGATATTGGCTGGGGCTTTTTCTACGGCTGGATTTTCTTTGATGATGTGTTCGGAACCCAGAACCACTATGGTACTGTCGACATCTACGCTGGTACCTACAGCAAGGGGCATCGGGATACCGGAGTGGATTTTCTGGAAACCTTCAATACCGATGACGTACGTGTAGCTTTTGAAACCATTTCAAAGGACTGGATCAACGAGGGTTATGATCCACTGCGTGCGCCCATGGAAACCGGTTCTCCGCTGGGAAGTAAAACCAAAGAGGCCTCGGGTCCACTCATCCGTGGATTTGAGCCGGCTCGTCGCATGATGGGTTTGCCGGGCGACGTCGCACCTCGTTCTGATGAAAGCGGTCACCCCATCAATCGGGCTTTTGCAGATCTGGAATACGATAAACCAGTCATCGAGCCGGAGCCGGGGTTTGAAGGCAAAATCCATGCTTTCAACCTGTATGACCATATTGCCAGAGCAGATGTCACCTGGAACCCGTCTTTCACATCAATCACCAAAGCGTGTATTTGCTGTGTGACCAGCGAGGAACATATGTTGCCGGTTATCCATGGCAACGACCGCAATGAATGGTTCATCCAGCTGACTGACGAAATTCACTGGAACATCCAGGACAAGAACACTGGTAACCCGCGAGGTCGCATTGTGATGAAGTCAGGCGATGTGTGTGCGATGCCGGCCGATATTCGTCATCAGGGTTTCTCGCCCAAACGTTCCATGTTGATGGTTCTGGAAAACGGCACACCCGGTCTGGACGAGAAATATGCCAGCGGGGAACTTGAACCTTTCCCGATTACGGCAAGCCGCTGGTAATTTTTACAGATCCGGACAAGCCCGGCATTGCCGGGCTTTTTTTTGGCCTGTATATGAGCAGATTCCGGCAGCAGATGATCGCCTAAGGCACAGGACCAAAATCAGGCGGGGGACGGCGGTGTCTGGTTGCCGCTTCATAGGCAGAAGCTATTCTGAACAGTAACGGTTCTGCAAAAGGGCGGGCGATGAAATCCACACCCACTGGCAGGGCTGCGGGTACAGGATCTGACAAGCGTGTGCCGTTACCATCAGCAATACGGTCCAGAACATTGGTCGTGAAGCCTGCCGGCACGGTGATCACCGGAAAACCCTGCTGGCCGATCAGCGACCAGCCAACAGCGGAGCGACCGTTAACTGTAGGTTCTCGAGGAGATGTCAACTTGCGTGGCGGGATCGTGGACATTGGCGATACCAGGGCATCGAGTTGCTGTGCTTCCATGCATTGCAGGAGCATGGTTTGCATTGCAAAACGTCCCTGCAATCGTGTAGCAGTATCCAGTACTGTTGCCCGTTCCGTTTGTTCACGTGCTGCCCGTCGGTCAGGGAAATTGGCATCTTCATAGAATCGCGCTTTCGTGATGAGATCGGCGTTGCTCCTGATGTTTGCGTCTCCCCGCTCACGGAGGTAAAGGTTGAGCATGTATTTGCCTTCTCCATTGCCACCGAAGCCACCGGCATTGAGGGTGCGTAAGGAAAACTGTTCCGGTAGACGCGATGGGTCCTGTCGGAGCGCCAACAGCGCAGATATCTGATCCGGGTCTGTTGCCGGAAGAAGTGAAGGAAATTGGCGTAGAAAAGCCGAGTTCATCCACAGTGGTGCCTGACTTGCAAGACACTGGGTCAACAGCTCGCCTTCTGTTCCGGGGTCTACAATTTCTGCTCCCAGTGATTGCAGATCCGCTATCGCGCGATTGATCAGGCTGATGCTCTCTTGATCTGCAGGAGACAGCAGAGAAGGGCGCATGTATTCGCGTAACACGCCGATACGGAGGCCATCCAGCTGTCCGGCGGAGGCAAAACTCGCATAGGGCTGCGAGGGCATACGGTTCACACTGTATACCGTGAGTTCGTCAAGGGGATCGTAACCGGCATAGGCATCAAGAATGCGTGCCGTGTCTTCGACGGTACGACAGATCGGACCGACCCGCATTACAAGACCGGAACCCATCATTCCGTCACGGCTGACAAGCTCCTGCGTAGGCGC
>JAURLQ010000014.1 GCA_030831125.1 Gammaproteobacteria bacterium | reverse complement strand
GTGGCAAAATCGGCACCAAGATTACCCAGGAGCTGCTCGATCGAGGATTTGCCGTGACCGCGATCGCCCGCAATCCGGAAAAGATAGAAGCCCGGAAAGGAGTGACACCGGTAGCCGGCGATCTCATGGACCCGGACAGCCTGGCTGAGACCCTGAAAGGACATGATGCCGTGATTTCGGCAGCACCCTTTATTACCGATGCGTCAGAAAAACTGTTCGAAGCAGTCCGCAAATCAGGTGTCAAACGCTACCTGATGGTAGGGGGTGCGGCATCCCTGTTCAATGACAAGGGCGTAAAGGTCTGGGAGACCCTGCAGGGCGTAGGCATTCCTGATGCCGTACTCGCCAATATCGCCGAGGGCATGCGGGCATTCGAACTGCTGAAGAAAGATGAGGGGCTCGACTGGACCTTCTTTTCCCCGGCCGTGATGATCGGTCCTGGCGAGAGAACCGGCAAGTTCCGTCTCGGCAAAGACAACGTTGTTGCCGACGCCAATGGTGACAGCAAGATTTCCTACGATGACTATGCCATCGCCCTGATCGATGAACTGGAGCAGGGCAATAACATCAGGTCGCGTTTTACTATCGGCTATTGATCGGCCTCGAGGGCCGAACCGGCAAAGGCGAGTGTGAACTGCTTGGAAGTTTTTGTGGGCAGGACTCCGGCTTTTTCGAGCTGATTCACATTCTCCGTAATTCGGGAATGACTCCTGTTGCCAGGGTCGTATGCTGTACCCATGAATCTGGAAACCGGAAGGACGGGGGAAGAATCATGGGCAGACTGATCCAATTACTGGAAAAACTGGTGTTTTTTGTTGCCGGCCTTGTGCTGATTTTTATCGCCCATGTGTCCCGGGGTCAGGCGGCTACGCTTGAATTGGCCGAGTTTGATGCCGGGTTATTGCCAGAGATCGTGTACGTAGTAGGGCAGGAAAACTGAAACACCTTCTATTTTACGTATACGGGCGGTTTTGCCGTCTACTACCTTGAGTAGATGATGGTGCCCACTCCCCAGATAGCGGCACCGGTAACGGCATTGAGCGCACAGACACGCCCGGTGGTGCCGAGGTTCCCGCCACACCCCGGCAGCAAGCCGGCAATGAGAAGCACAGGCAGCAAAGCCGCTCTTCTGGCGGCCAAAGTGAAGTTCAACATGGTATCCCCAGTCAGGCAGGAAAATCGTTGTTGGTATTGTTATTGATGCTGGTATTCGGGTTGCCGGCATTGATCAATTTAGCCGCTCTGCGGCAAAGCCCAATGTTGGCGCATCGCAAAATGGCAGATTTAGCACTGACAAAACAGGCGTCTGACCACCGTATATTCATGAGTGCCGCCAGCGCCAAATCGCAGTAAATAATGACCGGTAAGTCACCATTTTTCCTGTATTTTCCCGGTCTGACGAAAAAAACTTCGAATAACGAAATTTTACTTCCAATCAGCTTGTTAGCTTGCTAAGGTCACGTCTACGGAAGCTATTTCAGCTTCCGGCTTCTATTTCAGCTGAACAAAAAATCAATAGGGGGTTTTCAATGCAGCGTAAGCAACACCTGCGTAAGAAAAATCTAGCCCTGGTCGTTTCCGCAGTCTCCACGATGCTGGCCGGGGGAACAAGCTCCAACGTCTTTGCACAAGACACTCTGGAGGAAATCACAGTAACCGGTTCGCGTATCGTACGACGCGATCTCGACGCACCCAGCCCGATCATTACCGTAGGTAGTGAGAATCTCGAGAATTCGGCCACCACTTCCGTGGAATCCGTGCTGAACCAGATGCCGCAGTTCGTACCAGGCGGTACCCAGTTTTCCAACAGCATCCAGGGTGGTGCCACAAGCTCACCGGGTGCCGCCACCCTGAACCTCAGGGGCATGGGCGCCAACCGTAACCTGGTGCTGGTAAATGGCAAACGTGCACAACCTGCCAATGCTTCACTGGTTGTGGATATCAATACCATACCAGCGTCTGCCATCCAGAGTGTGGAAGTGATCACCGGCGGTGCTTCTGCCGTGTATGGTCCGGATGCGATGGCAGGTGTTGTCAACTTCATCCTGAAAACCGACTTCGAAGGTCTGGAGTTCGACTACCAGATGGGTGAAACCGCCGAAGGTGATGGTGGTGAAGAAAAGTTCAGCATGCTGATGGGTATGAACTCCGCCGACGGCCGTGGCAATATCATGCTGGGCATCGACTGGACCAAGCGTGACCCCGTTTTCCAGGTAGACAGGGAATTCTACCGCAACGGCTGGGCTGACACAGGTAACCCAAGCGGTAACTTTGTCGTAGCGCCTGCCTTTGCCGGTAACGGCAACAGGAATCCGGCTTCGCAAGCAGCCATTGATGCCCTGTTCCCCCAGGTGGCTCCCGGGACCATCGGTCGCTCAACTGACATTTACTTCAATGCGGATGGTTCGCCCTTTATCGTAGCAGGCGGCCTCGGTTACAACGGCCCCATCAATGCGTTTGAGAACTGTTCAGATTATTGCGGTATCAAGATTCTTGATAATGGCAACCTGGACCAAAACGGTCGCCAGCTGGACTTCTACATGTCCTCACCGCTCGAAAGGCACTCGCTGTTTGTGCGTGGCAACTACGCCGTATCGGATAACATTTCTGCATTCGCCCAGGTGAACTACACCAGGGTCGATGTAAACCAGACCGGCAGTGTTCCGCCGGCCATTACCGTCTGGCAGGCGCCTGAAGTACCGAGAGATGGCCGTGCACTCCCTGCCGTCCTCGAGGGTCTGCTGGATTCCCGCGCAACTCCGAATGCTCCATGGCCACTGTTCCATGTATTGTCCTATAACGGCAATATCCGGACTGAAAACAAGAACGATGTCTGGCAGTTTATGCTGGGTCTCGAAGGCGAGCTGAGGGATGGCGACTGGACCTGGGAAGCCTACGGTTCACGCGGTGATACCTACATCCAGGCGGTCAATAACAGGCTGCCTTCCTTGCAGCGTTACCAGAACCTGGTCTATGCACCGAACTTTGGTCAGGTCACCGCCTATAGCCCTGGCGTTGTGGCAGGTATTGGCCCGGGCAGCGGTTACAACCTCACCTGTACCAGCGGCCTGCCGGTATTCGAAAAATTCCAGGTCTCAGAAGACTGCTTGGATAGTATAGATACCAGGCTGGTTAATCGTAACCAGCTGACACAGGAAATCCTGGAAGCCAACCTTCAGGGTGGACTGGGTGACTGGTTCGAATTGCCGGCCGGTGAAGTGCGTTTCGCAGTCGGTGCCTCCTATCGCGGCAACTCTTACAGCTTCAATCCCGGTAACCCGGTCAATTTGCTCCAGGAGAACCCGATCGGCCTGTTCGCATCCAACGCAACTGGCGGCAAGATCAACGTCCGCGAGTACTATGGTGAGTTGCTGGTGCCGATTCTTGATAACCTGAACGCTGAGCTTGGTTATCGTTATTCTGACTTCAGCACCGCGGGTGGCCAGGATACTTACAAG
Source organism: Gammaproteobacteria bacterium (assembly GCA_030831125.1). GTDB lineage: Bacteria > Pseudomonadota > Gammaproteobacteria > Pseudomonadales > Pseudohongiellaceae > CAILUG01. The sequence continues at coordinate 3,508 of JAURLQ010000014.1, read as the reverse complement.
GCGATGTTCACCTGGAATGCTACTGATCAGGTAACCTTCCGTGGCGGTTATCAGTTTGCAACTCGTGCGCCAAACATCGCCGAGCTGTTCGCTGCACCCACCCAGAGGGTAGTTGGACATCCGGACCAGGACAACTGCTCGGCGACAACCCGGGCGCCTCATGGCAACGTGCCGGGTAACCCGAACCGTGCCCAGGTAATTGACCTGTGTCGTGCGATTATCGGCAACAGCACATCGCTCTTTGACACCCAGACCTATTCAGTACTGGGCATCACCGGGCCTGAAGGTTTCCACAGGCAGAATCCTCCGTTCTTCCCGCTGGAAATCGCTATTGAGCAAGGTAATCCCAATGTTGCTCCAGAGCAGGGCGAGACCTATACCCTGGGCGCAGTTATCACTGATCCGTTTGGCGTGGAAGGTCTGAATATCACGGTCGACTACTATGATATTGCATTGACTGATGCCATCTCACCGGTTTCAGTGCAGATTGTTTACAACAACTGCTTCAACTGGAATGGCTCCACCAACCCGAGCTACGATGTCAACCATCCTTCTTGTCAGAGGATACGTCGTAACGATGTCACTGGTGACCGTGCGCAGGTGGATACTCCGTTCGATAATCTGGGAACCCTGGAAACTCAGGGCTTCGACGTGAACATCAACTATTCCATGGATATCGGCCCGGGTACCCTGGGTATCAACAGCAACATGAACTTCCTGGATAGCTTCGAGTATCAACCGGCGCCTGGCGATCCGATCATTGATGCGACGGGAACCCTGGACCAGGGTGGTATGTTCGAATTCCAGCATTTGACACGTCTGACCTATTTCTGGAATGACTTTAATGTTGGATTGAGCTGGCGTTATCTGGATAGTGCGGAAGCTCAAGCGAAAGCGCAGAGCCCCAATACCACTATCCTCGGCCCAGGCTCATATCAGACATTCGCCCTGAACGGTGGCTGGAATTTCAGCGATAGGTACAGTCTGAGATTCGGTGTGGATAACCTCTTGGATGAGGATCCTGAACTCACCAACTCTAATCCGGCTGGTGGTGACACCAACTCCGACCAAACTGTTCCGAACCTGTATGATTTGCTGGGACGCCGCTACTATGTGGGCTTCAAAGTCAGCTTCTGATTACAGAGCAAGCAAGATAAAAAACCCCGCCTTCGGCGGGGTTTTTTTTGGTTCTTAAAAATGCTGCTGCCTATTTCAGGTAAAGCTCATGCAAGCCGCCGATTTCACCTCTCACATATACGTTGAAAGGCAAGCACCATCTTTCTTCAGTTGACATATTCACACCCACCGAATGCATGGTGACAGAAGGGAATAAACAGATCTGGTAGGTTTTTGGCGTTACATTGAAATGTTTGCAGTTGAAGATGTTCTGGGAGTCCGTCTCAATATCGAGTGAAGGCGGAAAAGGAACAAGGCTGAGAATATCCCTGTAAAAATACAGGTCGCCGCAGTTATTTGGCACCTTAAGGTACAGCACGCCGGATATCAGAGAATTGTTATGGGTGTGAGGGGGACACTGGTCCCCCGGGCGATTGATGTTTACCCATGAATTCGTGATATAGAACTCTAACCGTTTGCTGGCACACAGGGTTCCCTTGGCGTAGGTGTTGATTTCCCTGAGGACAAGGTCGCGGATATTGGCAAATTCGGGTTTTTCCAGGATGTGCTTGTCGGTCGATGTCAGGAACGAATGTGTTCCACCGCCAGGAAGCCTGGAAGTAAATTCCAGTGAGGCAATATCCGGGATATCGAAAGTGTCCAATACCCGCGTATAAACGGGAGAAGAGAACAGCGGATATACCATGGGCTGATTGGAATTGGGGGTGTTCATAGTTCCGTTAAACTTAAGAAATGTGCTTTGAAATAGTATAAGTCCAAAGGGGCTAGTCCAGTATGTATTTTACTTCACGGTTACGTATGAACTGGGACAGGATCCATTTTTCACCCGAGGTCGGCGGGGTCCCGGAATGCCGGGTCCTCGTGTCGGAGGAGCCGTCGGACAGGGAGTTCGCAAAGAAAATGCCGTCACCGGTTTTTCCCTTGAAACTGAGATCCAGCTCGGTGAATACCGTATCGCCGCCTTCATATTCCTCATTCAGGTATATCAGGAAGGTGATGATGCGCTGCCCGTTGGTGGCAATTTCCTGGTCGTAATTCGGCATTTTCGGGTCGACGAAATCGAAGTGCGGTGAGATCTCCTCGCCGGGCTGGTAATTGAGTATGGCCGTGCCTTCGAACTGCACCATGGGGACATTGCACGCGGAGCTCATTTTCTGCTGGATCAGGAAGTGGAGTAATTCGTTTTCCACCAGGTTGAATTCGGCAATCGAGTTTGTTCGGGTCTCCGAGGCGTAGTTGCGCCGCTTGGCAGCATCGTAGACCAGGGCCCGCTTGAGCCTCTGCGCAGACAGCCGCACCAGCCAGCGGCAGATTTCCTGAGACAGCAGGTGCTCGAAGGTCTTGATCAGCGGCTCCTCGTTCAGGACCTTGCCTTCCATGGGGGCGAGCCATTCTTCAGGCCGGATGCGTTCCCGCAGTTGCAGCCAGTGTTGTCTATCTTCGTTGTCCAGCAGGCCCGGTGTGGCGGCGGGCTCGCCGGTACCAGCCAGCAGCACCAGCTGCTCGCGGGCGGATGCTGAGCCGAGCGTGGCGGCATGGGTGAGCGTGTTCAGGGCGTGTGCCCAGTTTTTTTGCTGGAAAATGCCTGTGGCCTGAAAGACGGCGACCAGGGATACCGCCTCGGCATTGCCGGCCTGGGCGGCTTCCAGGATGAAGCTGGCGCCTTCCCTGGGCAGGTAAGGACAGCGGTCACCCACCAGCATGCGCTTGCCCAGCCGGGTTTTGGCTGCCTGGTCGCCCTGTTGTGTTGCGCGCGCGAGGACATTGATGGCCTCGTCGTGGTTGCCGCTAGCATCGTAACGGTCTGCTTCGGCCAGTGCTTCTGAATTTGTCGGGCTGGTCATTGATAACCTGCTCCCTGCAAGATTGTTGTTTCCGCATTATGCAGGCCGGAATTATTGCACGGATGGGCGCAAGGTGCAGGGCAAAGCTTGTCCTGAAATTGCCTTTCCTTTACCCTAGGTCTCACGACAATAAGAGCATTCCCCCGAGTTTTACCATGCTGAGAATCCCTGCTTTTCTTGCCCTCCTGGCAGTGTCATCAATACCGGCCAATGCACAGGAGGCTGATGCCTTCCTCGCCTGCGCTGACATCACCGACAGGGTGGAGCGGGTCATCTGCCTGGAAGAGGCCCTGGAGTCAGCCACCGCCACCCAGGCAGCGGATACTGCGGTAGTGGAAGATACGCCCGAAACGGAAGTCGAGGATTTTGGGACATCCCCTGGCGCAGTAACTGAAACGGCCAACGTGGTGGAAAGCGGGGCTGGGGAAAGACGTTCGTTTTTACGCTTGCCAAGGCTGCCCAGCCTGTTTGGCGGCGGTGATGATGCACCGGAATCCGAAGCCGTGGATGCCGAACCGGGCGAAGAG
>JAURLQ010000113.1 GCA_030831125.1 Gammaproteobacteria bacterium | reverse complement strand
TCACACCCACCCGACCATGGAACGTGGTGTTTTCATAGCCATCATTGTCCTGCAACACGGTGTCGGTATCACGGGCATTGAATCCTCCGGTTTCAAATTCAGCCAACGATGCAAAGAAATCAACTTTCTCGTTACCACCACCGGCATTGGCTGAATACTGCCGGGTATCGAAACGACCAGTCTGGACATCCATATTGGCAGTCAGGCCGTCGTCTTCCCTGCGTGAACTGATATTAAGTACTCCACCGGCATCTGCACCGTAACTGAAGCCCTGGGGGCCACGCAGCACCTCAATACGACCTATGCCATTACTCATAAGATGCTCTGGCTGAGACGTTATCTGGGTGCCGCTGGGGTCGGAAAGTCGTATGCCGTCAAGAATGGCAAGTGTTCTGAAGCCTTCTTCGCCACGGATCCTCAGTGATGTAGGCTGACCAGTGCCCCCACTGTTACTGGTACCGATTGCCGGCATCTGCCTGAGTATGTCGGGCAGCGCAAGATTGCCGTGCGCTTCTATCACTTCCTGGTTAATGATAGATACCGACATGCCGATCTGGCGCAAAGGAACAGGAATACGACTGGAGCTTATGACAACTTCTTCAATGGCATCGTCCTGCGCAAACAGTAACTGACTCGCCGTGCCAGGGCCTATTGCCACAGCCGCTATAACTGCTTTGTACTTGAAATTCATGAAATCCGGTTCGGAATGAGGGCCAGCACTGCAACAGAAGTTGGAACGGCCTGAAGAGTAACAGACAACCGTCGCTCGTCGAAGCTACCAGGCAAAAACATATGGCGGGGGATTTTCTGAACGCTGGAACAAGAAGTATCTGAACGCGCATGATACCCGACAAGCTTTTGTTGTCATGTCGAAACAGTCCTGATCAGATCCAATGATCTCTATTTGACCAGGTGCTCATAGCGCAGATCGGTCAACATTTTCATGAATGCCACCAGCGCATCAATCTCGCGTTCATCCAGGGCATCGCCGAATTCCAGTTTTTCCAGATCGATGTTTTCAGGCACTTCAGGCTCTCCCCATGGTTCGCCTGTATCGGGGTCGACGGCACTGGCAGGACCACGCAGGTTGAATTTGTTGTAAAACTGCATAACAGTTTTCAAATCCTCGAACACGCCGTTGTGCATGTAGGGCGCAGTCATCGCCACATTCCTCAGAGTAGGCGTCTTGAATTTTCCTGCCTGGGCCGGATCATCCACTGCAGGATTTTCCAGCAAGCCTTTATCCACGTGGGCTACACCAAGCCCATTGGCTTCACGCAGCACTTTATTCACAGGTGTGGCGACATTGAAGTATTGATAGTTGCTGAAGGTTTCCCTTTCACTTTCAGCAAAGCGGTTCAGCTGATGACACTGGTTGCAATTGGTGAATTGCTCGGAGAAAAACAGAGTCATACCCAGCAATTCCTCTTCCGAAGGCTCGTAGGTACCCTGCAGGTAGCGATCGTATTTTGAATCGAAAGGCGAGAAAAATACTGTGCGTTCTGCCGCTGCAATTGCCTGTGTCATACGCAGATAGGCAGTATCGATATCATCGAAAACGTCTTCACCGAAAGTTTCCATGAACATGTAAGGCAAGGTGTCGTGCTCCTGAATCCTGCTTACCACGGCCGCCTTATCCGGCATTTGCATTTCAATGGGGTTGAGGAAAGGACCACCGGCCTGCCCTTCCAGATCGGGTTCGCGTCCATCCCAGAACATCCCCCCTACATACTGTCCCTCAGTGTTGATATGGAATTGTGGTATGAAAGCAGCATAGGAGAGCGTTGGTGAACTTCTGTCACCCAGAGAAACAGCATCATTGCCAACCGAGGCAGCAAGGCCGGCCGGGCTGCCTCGCCAGTCTATGAATGCCCGGCCCGGGTCATGACAACTGGCACAGGAAAGCTTGCGATCCCTGGAAAGGTTTACATCAAAAAACAGCGCCCGACCCAACTCTTCCAAACGGGATTGGTAGAGCGCATCAGCTTGTTCAGCTGAATGCAGGTGACCGGTCAGGCATATCAAATACAGGAAAAGGCAGAATCGTTTCATGATTGACAATATAGACCATCGAATTTTCAGGTAAATTAACATGGATCATGCAATATCATTAATTGCATGTCTTGAAAAATGACAAAACAGGCTTATTTCTCATCGAGTTCTGGGGAATTCGCCCTGAATGCCTGATCAGGCGTAAAGATCGTAGTCATCGGCATCTTCAATCGTGACAGTAACCAGATCGCCAACCTCAAGCCCTTCCGGTTTTGATAGATAAACCAGTCCGTCTATGTCAGGTGCATCTGCTTTGGATCGTGCGATGGCACGATCTTCCTCGATCTCGTCCACAATGACATCCATTTCTTCACCGATTTTTGCCTTCAGACGTTCTGCACTTATGCGCTGCTGTACATCCATGAATCTTTCCCAGCGTTCCTGTTTTACTTCCTCAGGCACGTGATCGGGCAATGCATTGGCACTGGCCCCATCCACGGCGGAATACTGGAAGCAACCCACGCGATCCAGTTGCGCCTCTTCCAGAAAATCCAGCAGCTCTTTGAAATCGTCTTCGGTTTCGCCGGGAAAGCCGACAATGAAGGTGCTGCGCAGGGTCAGGTCGGGACAATCCTGGCGCCAGGACTTGATTCTTGCCAGTGTGTTCTCTGTGGCTGCCGGTCGTTTCATCAGCTTGAGTATGCGCTGGCTGGCATGCTGGAACGGGATATCCAGATAAGGCAGGATGCTGCCTTCACTCATCAGTGGAATGACATGGTCTACATGCGGATAGGGATAGACGTAGTGCAACCGTACCCATATACCCAGATCCGCCAGGGCTTCGCATAGCCCCTGCATGTTGCCCTTGACCGGCCTGCCCTGCCAGAAACCGGTACGGTATTTCAGATCCACGCCATACGCACTGGTGTCCTGGGAAATCACCAATAGTTCCCTCACACCGGCATCAACGAGACCCTGCGCTTCATCCAGCACCTCACCGACCGGTCGACTGACCAGATCGCCGCGCAGTGAAGGAATGATGCAGAAGGAACAGCGGTGATTGCAGCCCTCCGATATCTTCAGATAGGCATAGTGCCGTGGCGTGAGTTTGATGCCCTGGGGTGGGACAAGATCAGTGAACGGATTGTGCGTGCTGGTCTGGGGAATGAATTGATGGACTGCCCCCACCACTTCTTCATAGGCATGCGGACCAGTAACACTGAGCACCTGGGGATGCACTGACAATATCTGCTCGGCATTCTTGCCCATGCAGCCGGTCACGATTACCTTGCCGTTTTCACGTACTGCCTCGCCAATGGCATCCAGCGATTCCTGCTTGGCACTGTCAATGAAACCGCAGGTGTTGACCACGACAACGTCGGCATTTTCATAGGTAGGCACGATATCGTAACCTTCCAAACGGAGCTGGGTGAGGATGCGTTCGGAATCCACCAGCGCCTTGGGGCAGCCCAGAGACACGAAACCGACTTTCTTGCGCTGTATACTGTCACTCATGAATGGCTGCCCGGGTCAGAATTGCGGAATAAAGGAAGGGCGCGCATAGTATCATCCGACACCTGTTGGCTCCATTACCTGTTGTAATTGACTGGAACCGGGTTGCCTGAAAAGGACGTCGGGGTCGATGACAGTCGACCCGGCGATGATCAGATATTCAAACCAGGTTGATGCGGGTATATTGACCAAAAGCTCGAACAAAAGGACACCCATTTGTGTTGAGGTGCACCCGGCCTACCAGTGAGACTCAGCTCGATCGCAGGCTCCTCGCCTGACTCTCCCTGTTTCGGCCTTATAAACCTCTGCCAGTGGGTGTCATTTCATTCACTCAATTTCGGGATTACTGGAAAATTCACTTCGACTATTCAGGTCAATGAATGCGTTTACTGATTCTATTTACGATCCTTTTGTCCAGCGTAATCAGAGCCCATGTGGGTGGTCTGGCCCAGACCCTGCCCGATCACGATGCAGTACTTGACCGTGCTCCCACCCAGGTAGAGTTCACCTTCATGGCCCATGTGACAATCACGAATATCAGGCTGGAGGTGACCAGTGGTGAACACTCGGGTGAAAGGCTGCGCATGGTACTGCCGCGCAACAGTATCGGCCAGTCAACGGCTTTCGGGGAACACATAGCCCTGGACCTGCCGGATCTGGAACCTGCCACTTACATGATTACCTGGCAGGCCATGTCGACTGGTGGCGACATCATAGTGGACGATTTCAGCTTTACTGTAACCGGAAAATGAAAACGGCGCCGTAGCGCCGTTTCTGTGTCACATCTACAGGCAAATCATCTTGCCTCAATGCCAGGTAACTAACCCTGCAGTTCTGCCAACATTGCCTGACGCTGCTTTTCCATTTCTTCGGGCAGATTTTCGCCAATTTTCTTGAACAGCTTTACCTGATCCTCGAATTCCCTGACTGAATTACTCTTGTCGATAGCCATCAGGTCTTCAAAAGTGGCTCTGTCGTAAGCCAGGCCTTCCCAGTTGATATCGTCATAATCGGGTACAGTACCGAACGGGGTTTCATGCCCTTGCACCTTGTCTTTTACCCGGTTGACCACCCACTGCAGTACACGCATGTTCTGACCGAATCCCGGCCACAGCCATTTGCCATCAGGCGCTTTGCGGAACCAGTTGACACGGAAAATCTTCGGCAGGGTTTTTACCTTGCCTTCCATGCTCAGCCAGTGTTTCCAGTAATCGCCCATGTTGTAGCCGCAGAACGGCAGCATGGCCATGGGATCCCTGCGTATGGCAGCCTGGTTATCAGCAGCGGCTGTGGCTTCTGAACCGAGCGTGGCAGCCATGTAAACCCCATGCGCCCAATTGCGGCTCTGGTATACCAGCGGGAAAGTGGTGCTCAAGCGGCCTCCGAACAGAAAGGCACTGATGGGCACACCTTCGGGATTTTCCCAGTCGGGGTCCACGCTCGGACACTGACTGGCTGGTGATGTAAATCGGGCATTGGGATGAGCAGCCGGAGACTTGCTTGCAGGAGTCCAGTCATTGCCACGCCAGTCGATCAGATGGGCTGGTTTTTCCCCACCCATGCCTTCCCACCATACATCGCCATCATCTGTGAGTGCCACGTTGGTGAATATGCTGTTCTTTTCCATGGTTTTCATGGCTGCCGGATTGGATTCCATGGAAGTACCGGGAGCCACGCCGAAATAGCCATATTCAGGGTTGATGGCATACATACGACCATCTTCTCCTGGCTTGATCCATGCTATGTCATCACCCACTGTCCACACCTTCCAGCCTTCAAAGCCCTTCGGTGGAATGAGCATGGCAAGATTGGTTTTTCCACAAGCGCTGGGGAATGCACCTGCTACGTAGGTCTTTTCACCTTCGGGTGATTCAACCCCTACTATCATCATGTGCTCGGCAAGCCAGCCTTCATCACGGGCCATGACAGACGCTATACGCAAGGCCACACACTTCTTGCCCAGCAAGGCGTTGCCACCGTAGCCGGAGCCATAGGAGACCACTTCGCGGGTTTCAGGATAATGCACGATATAGCGGTTCTCGGGATCGCAGGGCCAGGGTAAGTCTTTCTTGCCATCTGACAGGGGATAGCCAATGGAGTGTGTGCATCTGATGAAAGGTTTGTTTCCCAGAACATCCAGCACCTTGCTGCCTATGCGGGCCATGATGCGCATACTTACCACCACATAGGGCGAGTCGGTCAACTGCACACCTATCTGGGCGATATCGGAACCGAGTGGGCCCATACTGAAAGGAATGACATACATGGTGCGTCCTTCCATACAGCCACGGAACAGCCCATTGAGCCGGTTCTTCATGATGGCAGGATCTTCCCAATTGTTTGTGGCACCGGCATCTTCTTTCCTGACACTGCAGATGAAGGTACGGTCTTCCACACGGGCTACATCGCGGGGGTCGGAACGGGCCAGAAACGAGCCAGGTCGCTTGTCAGGATTCAGTTTGATGAAGGTGCCGGCTTCAACGAGCTCGTTACAGAAACGGTCGCATTCTTCCTGGCTGCCATCACACCAATAAATGGACTCGGGTTGGCAAAGATCAGCTACATGTTTGACCCAGTCAATCAGGGCACTATTACTTGTAAGCTCTTGGTAAGAGTCCGTCATTGGTTCTACTCCAGTCAAGTGATGGTAATCACGGGTTGCTGAGGATATGGGCCACCACTGCGGGAGTGATCTGCTCGGGCAATAAGGCAATCATCAGCAGGTCAACGATAAGCGGGACATTCTAGTACGGATAAAATTATTTTTCACGGTGCTTTGACTTGTTAATCGGCACCAAATTGGCACAAAACGGTGAAAATACAGACTTTATGCCGACAGGCTTAAATGCTA